>VERM01000197.1 GCA_018882645.1 Ferruginibacter sp. | reverse complement strand
ATTGGCATTACCAAATTTTGCGTGCATCCAAAAGAATGGTCTGAAAATAAAATAAGAATCGGAGGAACAAAAGCATTGCATATTGAAAAAATCAAAGAATTAAAACCCGATCTGATTATTGCCAATAAAGAAGAAAATGTAAAAGATCAGATAGAAGAGCTTGCATTAAATTTTCCGGTTTGGCTTACAGAAGTATGTAATCTTCAGGATGCTACTCAGATGATAGAAGACATTGGACATCTTACCCAAAAACAAAAAGAAGCAGCGCAAGTCATTTCACAAATCCAACATTCGTTCGACGGCTTGAAATATCATGAAGAAAAAATCCCTTCTGCATACCTAATCTGGAAAAAACCGTACATGACGGCAGGCTCCGATACGTTTATTCACGATATGATGCATAAAGCCGGCTTTGAAAATGTATTCGCATCAAAAAAAAGATATCCGGAAATAACCATTGAAGATTTAAAAAACTCCGGATGTAAAATAGTGTTACTTTCTAGCGAACCTTATCCTTTCAAGGAAAAACACATCCAAGAAATAGAATGCGAATTGCCAGGTGTGAAGGCCATTGTGGTTGACGGAGAAATGTTTAGCTGGTATGGAAGCCGTCTACTTTCAGCACCGCCGTACTTTAATAAACTCTATGGGCAATGCAGACAATCTGTTTCTTAAATTAAGCCCTATTGAATCCCTTGCCATTCGGCAGGATTTTCTCTCCATTGCCTCAGGACATTCCATTCATTTTCATTGATAATTTTTTTCTCCAGAGCCAGCTCAATCAGGACATTATAATCTGCAAGGGAAATAAATGGAATTTTAGCCTCATTAAAAGCCTCTGTTGCTTGAGGAAATCCATAATTGAAAATTGAGACCATACCCATCACTTCTGCTCCTGCTTCACGCAAAACTTCGCAAACCTTCAGGCTGCTTTTACCTGTTGATATCAAATCCTCTACTACCAATACTTTTTTCCCCTGACTGATAAAACCCTCGATCTGATTACCCATTCCATGCTCTTTAGGTTTTGGTCTGACATAAGCAAAAGGCAATTTAAGTTGATCAGCAGCCATGGCACCCCAGGAAATACCTGCCGTAGCTACTCCGGCAAGAACTTCAGCATCTGGGAATTTTTCAAAAATCACACTGCACAACTCACTCTTTATGAAATCTCTGTCGTAAGGAAAAGAAAGCACCCGTCTGTTGTCGCAGTATATCGGACTTTTCCATCCACTTGCCCAGGTATATGGATTTTGCAGATTTAATTTCACGGCCTCCACTTGTAACAATTTGGAAGCAACTGCTTTTTCATTTGTCATGATGCAAAGATATGATTTTGGGTTTTCTCAAATCAATAAAAGAAAGATGAACAGCACTGAAACATACAATTTTGGCAAGCAGCGAAATAAAACTAAATTGCCGGAAATTTTTTTTTCAAAAGAAACTGTGATGCCTGTAAAAATATATTTCCCAAAAAGTATTATTATCCTTTGCACTCCTGAAGAAAGTGATAATTGGATTGATTCAAAAAACCAAACCATTATCAATGATGATTTTGAAAATAAAATATCTGAAGTCACGAGAGATATTACTGGGCAGAACATCTTGATTATACATGATGATATTGATTATTTAAAAAAAATTGTTCAACAACAATTTACAGTCATAGAAGCTGCGGGAGGAATGGTACAGAATGATGCAGATGACATCCTTTTTATTTTCAGAAGAGGCAAATGGGATTTGCCAAAAGGCAAGAGAGAAGATAATGAGGACATCGCCCATTGTGCGGAAAGAGAAATTGAAGAAGAGACGGGAGTAAAAAACCTCAGGCTTTTAAAAAAAATTACAGAGACATACCATGTATACGAAGAGGAAGAAAAAACGATACTCAAAATCAGCCATTGGTTCCATTTCAGATGCACGGAAAATCAAAATCTTGTACCGCAGATTGAGGAGGACATAACCGCAATCAGATGGATTGGCAAAAATGAGATCAAGGATGTACTAAAAAACACTTATGAAACCATTTCAGATGTTTTAGAGTCTGCCCACCATTTAAATTAGTCAGCCCATTCATAATTCACACTTCGACCGCCTTCGTTTGTTTGCTGTAATATTCCTTTCTCGATAAGATCTTTAATATCTCTCAGAGCGGTGTCTGTTGAAGTTTTGGTGATTTTAGCCCATTTTGACGTTTGCAATTTCCCTTCAAACCCGTCAAAAAGTTTATTGAGCATCATACGTTGCCGTTCATTGATTGGTGTACGTTCATGTAATTTCCAAAATGCTGCTTTGCGCAATACTTTTTGTGTAGTATTTTCGGTGGCAAGCATCGCATTTTTTAAGCAGTTCAAAAACCACATCAGCCATTCTGTGATATCACCGGCACTGTGTTGCACTTTTTGAAGTATTTCGTAATAGCGTTTACGTTCAATTAGTATTTGGCTCGACATACTGTAAAATCGTTCACCACTTCCCTCCGCGCGCGCCAGCAACATATCTGTTATCGCCCGCCCTATTCTGCCATTACCATCATCAAAAGGGTGAATGATGATGAACCAAAAGTGTGCTATAGCAGCTTTCAGCACAAGGTCAAGACTATTGTCATTATTGAACCAGTCTAAAAACTTATCCATTTCCGGTTTTACTAATTTGGGATCTACCGCTTCGTAATGTACTTTTTCTTTGCCGATGGCGCCGGAGACGACTTGCATTTTTCCCGTTCGGTATTTTCCTACTTCCAGTTTGTATGGGCCGCTATAACCCGTTGGGAAAAGAGCTGCATGCCAACCGAACAGACGTTTTGCAGTTAAAGGCAGGTTGTGTCGTTGTGTGGCATCGAGCATCATTTCTACTACACCCTCTATATGGCGATTACTGGCTACGAGTCCGGCAGTGTTTATTCCCAAACGCCTTGCAATGGATGATCGGACCTGATTATAGTTAAGCAATTCACCTTCTATCTCGGAAGATTTCACCACATCCAAGGTTAGTGCAGTCAAGGTAGCCTCTTCTTTGGCTGAAAATCCCAATCCATTCATTTGTCCGATGATTTTACCTTGCATCAAACGAACTTCACCGAATATGGAGTTGATGGCTTTGTCTTGCAATGTAAAGGAGGTCCAGTTTTTATGTTCGTAGATATATTTTGCCATTGCTAAAACAGTTATGCGACAAATGTACAGCATATTCTCCGCAAATAAGCGGCGAATATGCTGTTTTTTTACTGCAAAGTTTTATTCAGCCTTTACATCGATTTAGCAGCCAAAAGTCAACTAATTGAAGATTTCTTAAGTTTTTTTCCCGATGTTGGAACAAGCTCCTTATTTAGTCCAGCACAGGAATGTATCGGGAAAGGTAATTACGATATAGATCACTGACTATCCTCATTTTCTGCATTTACTCAAAGCGTGTATAAAAAATAATTCTTAGTGCTGGTTGAATTTCGAAAAATAATTTTTTAGGCTTGCATTACAAAAGGGAATGTTTTGATACTTCAAATGATTTTTTAGGAATAAAAAAATTAAGACCCACCAATATTGTGGGTCTTAAAACAAATTACATTTAAAATAAAGAAACTGAGAAATGTATTTATTATGGACAAGGCTGATGCTTGGCTTCATCTAGGGCTTTTAAATATTTTTCTCTTTGATCACCATTTAAATATTTTAAAGCAATTTCTTCGCACTTTTTCAGGTTGTCTTCAATTTTTTGTTTTGCACTCTCAATATCTTCCTTACTTGAGGATTTATCGTAAGTCTTCATTTCAAGTTTTCCGATTTCACAATTTAAATTCCTTACTTCTTTTGCAGCGGATTCAGGACTAGAAGAAGAACAGCTTGTAAATAATAAGGCGGTCATAACT
>VERM01000196.1 GCA_018882645.1 Ferruginibacter sp. | reverse complement strand
ATGAAGTTGGGGTTAATGTATCATTTGATTTATCATTCAGTTTATTAAACTCCCCCAAATATTTAGCTCCGAACTGGATTGATGAAAAATTTTGGAATATTTTTTTTGCACTTATGGAGGGTCGTAAAAAGATTCCTTTTTGCCGATCTGCATCAAAATTCAACATACTCAATTTGGAATTGAATGAAAAGCTGTTTTTTGAAAAATTCTGATCCAGAAAATGCATAAATCCATTATACCCGTCTGATCTCTTATAGTTGATGATTTCATATTTAAAATCATTTGAAATCTGATCCATAACTCTGAATGAAAGCCTTGATATTTTTTCATCTGCAGGCAATAGATTGAACGGAAGGCTCCAATCTCTTAGAAACTCTACATTTCTCAACCGCTCAATAGGTTTAAAACGGTTTTCTACAAATTCAAAACCTCCCAGGGCTTCGGTTTGGAATTTTTTAGAAGAAATGAAAAACGGCTTGCTGTTATACTTCATGGTAATTTTTGCTGCAAAAGCATTGTCATTCGATTTGTCTTTATTGGAAAAAAGATTGACATCATAATTGCTCATTGCAATTTCAGACATGATGCCAAACCGGCTCGACGGCGTAAAATTGAATGCAGCCGAAACGATTTGTAATTTTTTGGGCGTAACCAGAAAAGTCACCGGATCCCACTCCCCTTGTTTATTGTTATTGGCATCCGGAGCTATCCAACCGTATACTTTACCGTTGGCGCTATTGAGGATTTGACGGTAATTTCCTTTGCCGGGCCCCTTATAAATAAATGAAACGGAATAGAGCTTGTCATTGGGATTGACTGATTGCACAAATACTGAATCACGGACATTGACATTGTATAAGGTATCGATTTTTTTATACAAAATTTTTCCGGCAGAAAATGTGTCCCTGACAGCCGAGGGCACGTAAGCATTTTGAGTGCTGTCGCCGATATTGGCAAGTATTTGCTTTTGCGAAACATCCAGTGGCTGATCGATTGTGGAGTTGCGCACATCTGAGTTGGAGAATGCAGAAATGGAAGCGGTAAAAATTTGTTTATATCTGATTTCATTGCTTGCCAAAAATTGCGCATTCAGATAATTCCGGTCAGCATACTCAAATTCTACCTGTATCCTTCTATCTTTATTGATCAGCCATTTGGGAGTAAAAGTGATTTCGGCTGTGTTGTAATTAATCACATAATCCTGGTCTTCGCCGCGTTGTAGCATTTCGCCATCAATGAAAACCCTTTCTGTTCCTGCAAGTACAATAAAAAACAATTCATTATTTGCTCCTTGCAAACGATAAGGCCCTTGATTGCCTTCTACGGGTGTAAGAAAATTCCGGGTAAATTTACCTTTTGCAATAGAGCCGGTAAAATTGAATGAATTGGATAGATTCGTATTGATTTTATTTTGAGTGGAAAAAGAAGCACCCTGTAATCTTTTATAAAAATTTAGAAAATAATTTTTTTTTGATCTGATATCCAGATCGCCAAAACTTGTCTGCCAATTGTTTTTTTTGATTTGAAGAAATATGCGGTCAAAATCCCTGAGGTCTTGCGTATTCCCATCGGGCTGAATGGGAATATTGTTGTCGGTAATCGCAGCAGTAAGTTCCAGGCTATCTCCGATATATCCGCTCAGTTGAAGATTGAGTGAGGAGTTGACATTGGCATCCTGGCTGTTTCCAAATGAGATAGCTCTTCCAATACTTCCAGCTGTTTGTAGCGTTCCAAAATCAAGCAATGGCAGTTGTGATGATTTGGCTGAATTCGAAACTACAGTCGGCTTTTCCGCATAAAAATTATATCGGATATCTTCATAGTTTAATCTTTGCTTAAATGCGTTTAATTTAAGCGGAAGCACTCTGTATATCACAGCAACACTGTCGACAGATGGTTTATTAATCCATGTGATTGTGGCATTGATTTCATCGAGATAATAACTGGATTTGGAAACATTGATTGCGATCAGGCTATTGGGTAAAATGCTGAGCGTATCAATTTGCTGCGTTTCAGATTGTGTAGGTATGAATTTTTTGCGCAGATTGGACAAGCGGTTAAAATCATGCTGTGCAAATACTGTATGGATAAACAGCAAAAGGACTGTAAACAGGTATAATTTTCTGTACATCAATTTAGAAAAAAAGAATTGAGTACATTAATAAATGGCTGGAATGCATGAGATTACTTGTAAATGCATTCCCAATTTACCATTTTATTTTTCTTCTGAGCCCAGTCCGGCTTTAATATACTCGCTGTTTAGGCGTGCAATATTGGCAACTGAAATACCTTTGGGACATTCAGCTTCACATGCATAAGTATTGGTACAGTTTCCAAATCCTTCTTTATCCATTTGAGCAACCATATTCAATACACGAGTTGATCTTTCAGGTTGACCTTGAGGCAATAAAGCAAGTTGAGATACTTTTGCTCCTACAAACAACATCGCACTTCCATTTTTACAAGTGGCCACACAGGCGCCGCATCCTATGCAGGCAGCTGCCATAAAGGCATCATCAGCATCTTTTTTATCGATGGGAATTGCGTTGGCGTCAACGGCATTACCGGTATTCACACTGATATAACCTCCTGCCTGAATGATACGATCGAAAGATGTTCTGTCAACCACCAGATCTTTAACCACAGGAAAAGCCTTACTGCGCCATGGCTCTACCACAATAGTATCACCATCTTTGAAGGCTCGCATATGCAACTGACAAGTGGTATTTTGTTTCCAGGGGCCGTGAGCCTGACCGTTGATGTACATACTGCACATACCGCAAATACCTTCTCTGCAATCGTGATCGAATGCGATAGGTTCTTTGCCGTCCACAATGAGGTGCTCGTTCAGCACGTCAAACATCTCGAGGAAAGACATTTCTGATGAAATGTTCTTCACCTGGTAGGTTTCAAAGCTGCCATTTGTTTTGCTGTTTTTCTGTTTCCACACCTTAAGGGTGAGATTCATATTGTAGTGTTGCATCTACTTAATATTTTCAGTTAACCTTAATTATTTATAACTACGTGCTGACGGATGAACGACTTCGTAATCCAAACTCTCCTTATGCAGTTCAAACTGGCTTTCACCCTTGTATTCCCAGGCAGCTACATACATGTACTTTTCGTCATCCCTGTCTGCTTCGCCTTCTGCAGTCTGATGTTCCTCGCGGAAGTGGCCGCCGCAGCTTTCGTTGCGGTTCAGCGCATCAACGCACATCAGCTCGCCCAGCTCAATAAAGTCGGCTACACGGCCTGCCTTATCCAGCTCAGGATTAAATTCATTAACCTCACCTGGTACACGCACATTGCTCCAGAATTCTTTACGTAGTGCCTGTATCTCGCTAATTGCTTTTTTCAGTCCTTCTGCATTGCGCGCCATACCGCACTTGTCCCACATTATCTTACCCAGGCGCTTATGGAAGCTCTCAACACTTTCCGTACCCTTGATGTTCATCAGGCGGTTAATGCGGTCGCTCACCTCTTTCTCTGCAGCCACAAAAGCAGGATGATCGGTAGGTATAGCCTTGGTACGAATATCATCAGCCAGATAGTTACCCAGTGTATATGGTATTACAAAGTAACCATCTGCCAGGCCCTGCATCAGTGCAGACGCACCCAGACGGTTGGCACCATGATCGCTGAAGTTAGCCTCGCCCAGTGCATAAAGCCCAGGTACAGTCGTCATCAGCTCATAGTCTACCCACAGGCCACCCATTGTGTAGTGCACTGCAGGGTATATACGCATAGGCAACTCATAAGGGTTTTCGCCGGTTATCTTTTCATACATGTCAAACAGGTTGCCGTATTTCTCTTTCACTACAGCCTTGCCCAGTGCTATTACAGCTGCACGATCCATGTTTGGTTTACCTTGTTTACCAGCTTCTACACGGCCGTAACGTTCTATTGCCG
>VERM01000195.1 GCA_018882645.1 Ferruginibacter sp. | reverse complement strand
CGACTGTGACTTGCCTGGATTTGTTATGAAAAAAGGTAAAATTTATTTAGTCTTTAAAATTCGCAGGGACAAACTGAAGATGTAATTTAAATTCATAAAAATGTTACTGCCGGGAATCAAAACAAAAAAAGTCAGAATGTTTGTTATGTAAATCAAAATGCCTGTCAACCCCGTCTCAATTAAAAAATCACACAAAATATTTGTTTTACACAAAAAAAATTGGAAATTCGTAGTATGATTCAACAAAAAAACTATAAACAATGGATTTGGTATACCTTACTCAGCGGGGTATAGTATTACTATCTGTTATATATATGAATACTTGAAGCCCCGAATAAATACTTCGGGGTTTTTTATTGAATACTGTTTTTTCGATTATGCAAAAAATTAAAATTCATACCGTTTCAAAAAAAATTCTGGCGGATATATTTACACCGGTCGGTATTTATTTGAGACTGAGGGATAAGTTCCGGGATACCATTCTTTTGGAGAGTACAGATCATCACTCCTTTGAAAATTCCTTTTCCTTTATTTGCATCAATGCCATTGCCGGAGTGGAAATCAGCTCTCCTCAATCAGTTGAATTCAAGCTGCCCAATCAAAAAGCAGAAAAAAAAGCAATTGTAAATGCTAAAAATGTACCGGAGTTGTTGTGGGATTTCATGCAAAATTTCGAAGTAGCCGATTTAGGTAAAGCAGAAAAACTGGCACAGGGACTTTACGGCTACGCAACGTATGATGCGGTACAGTTTTTTGATTCGGTAAAAGTTCAAACAGATACGTTTGCCAGTAATTATATTCCTTTGATGCGCTATCGTCTTTATCAGTATGTCATTGCCATCAATCATTTTAAAGATGAGATGTTTTTGCTGGAAAATAAAATTGACGGTCTTCCTAGCGAAGCAGCTTTGATAGAAAGTCTTATAAAGAGTAAAGACATCCCACTTTATCCATTTTCGCTGAAAGGCAGCGAGACGAGTAATTTAACGAATGAACAGTATGTTTCTATGGTGCAACAAGGTATTAAGAGTTGTTTAAGAGGAGATGTGTTTCAGATTGTGCTGAGCAGAAGATTTGAACAGCAGTTCATGGGAGATGAGTTCAATGTATACAGGGCATTGCGCAATGTAAATCCTTCTCCTTACCTGTTTTATTTTGATTATGGCGACTATCAATTGATGGGATCTTCACCGGAAAGTCAGTTGATTATCAAAGAAGGAAATGCTATTGTGCATCCTATAGCAGGAACGTATAGACGAACCGGAAATGATGAAATAGACAGAGCGGAAACCTTCAAATTGCAGCAAGATCCAAAAGAAAATGCTGAGCATGTGATGTTGGTGGATTTGGCGAGGAATGATTTAAGCAGGGTTTGTCATGATGTGAAGGTTAACAAATACAAAGAGGTACATTATTACAGTCATGTTATCCATTTGGTGAGTGAAGTATCGGGTATCGTTCCTGAGAAAACCAACCCGTTTCTTCTTTTATCCAAAACATTTCCTGCAGGTACGCTGAGTGGAGCTCCTAAAATTAAAGCAATGAGTCTTATTGATGTATATGAAAACACCCATCGCGGCTACTACGGAGGATGTATTGGTTTTGTAGGCTTTGATGGCAGTTTCAATCAGGCAATTATGATTCGGACTTTTTTAAGCAAAAACAATACTTTGTTCTATCAGGCCGGAGCCGGTGTGGTGGCAGCAAGTATTCCTGAAAACGAGTTGCAGGAAGTCAACAACAAACTGGGGGCTTTGAAAAAAGCTATTCAAATTGCTGAAGAGATACGTTAAAATGTAAAATGTAAAATGTAAAATGTAAAATGTAAAATGTAAAATGTAATTTTTTATAAACATCAATTTTTGACTTTTGGCTTTTGAATTTAATATATCAACATGAAGATTCTGGTACTAGACAATTACGACTCATTTACATACAACTTGGTTCATCTGGTTGAAAAAATAATACATGAGAAAGTAGATGTATTTCGAAATGATCATATTGATTTGGATAAAGTAAACGAATATGATAAAATTATTTTATCGCCCGGTCCAGGTATTCCGGAAGAAGCAGGATTGCTATTGCCTCTAATAAAACAATACGCAAAGGAAAAATCAATACTGGGCGTATGCCTGGGACACCAGGCTATAGGTCAGGCATTTGGTGGCGAGCTCATCAATCTTTCGAAAGTGTATCATGGTATTGCAACAGAGATCAAAGTATTACAACATTCATCCACGTCAAAACCCTTGTCATATCTGTTTGATGATATGAATTCTGTTGTAAGCGTCGGCCGATATCACAGTTGGGTAGTTGGATCCAATGGGTTTCCTCTCGATCTGGAAGTAACAGCTGTAGATGAAAATAATCATATCATGGCCTTGCAACACAAAATTTATGATATACAGGGTGTTCAGTTCCATCCGGAGAGTGTGCTGACGCCGCATGGAGAGGAGATGATTAGAAATTGGTTAAGAATATAAATATCCCACGGTTTTAACCGTGGGATATATGAACAAACCCTTGGAAATTTGAAAAAACCATGGAAAATTTAAAAAAACCTGGGAAATATGAATATCCGTGGGAAAGGAAATGATTATTGAGAAATATTAATTAAGGATATAAATGTTACGTATAGCCCACGGTTTTAACCGTGGGAAATATGAACAAACCGTGGGAAACAAATGAGATCATGAAAGAAATTTTATTAAATCTATTTGAACACAAAACCCTCACTGCCGCAGAAGCAAAAAAGGTGATGTTGGAAATAGGCAGCGGCGTGTACAATGATCATGAGATTGCCGCATTCATAACGGTATACCTTATGCGAAGAATCACGATTGAGGAGCTGGAAGGATTCAGAGCTGCATTATTGGAACTGGCTGTTAAAATTAATTTTGAAGGAATTCCTACTATGGATATCGTAGGTACAGGTGGAGATGGAAAAAATACTTTTAATATTTCTACACTTGCCTGCTTTATTGTGGCAGGCGCAGGTCATAAAGTTGCCAAACATGGAAACTACGGCGCTTCCTCCGTCAGTGGAGCCAGTAATGTAATGGAACAGTTGGGATATAGATTTAATAGTGATGCAGATACTTTGAAAAAAGAATTAGAAGTTGCTAATATCTGTTTTTTACATGCTCCCTTTTTTCATCCTGCATTAAAAAATGTGGGACCAATCAGACGAAATCTGCGTGTCAATACTTTTTTCAATATGCTCGGTCCCATTGTAAATCCGGCTAATCCAGCTTATCGAATCCTGGGAGTATATAATTTGGAGATGGCAAGAATATACAATTATGTTTTGCAAAAAACGGGAGATGCTTATACAATCGTGCATGGATTGGACGGGTATGATGAAATTTCACTGACGGGAGAGACCAAACTCATTACCAATGCCGGCGAAAAGGTTTTGAGTCCGGAGGAATTAGGCGAACATGTGGTACAGCCGGATGAAATATCTGGCGGCAGCTCTGTGAAAGAAGCGGCAAAAATATTTCAGGATATCATTAGTGGAAAAGGCTCGCCGGCTCAAAATGCAGTAGTGCAGGCTAATGCAGCTGTTGCATTACAGGCAACCGGCGCTTATATTGATTACAACTCTGCATATGCAGCTGCAAAAGAAAGCCTGATGGGCGGAAAAGCTTTACAGTCGTTAAATAAATTAATCGGTTTACAATAATGGATATATTAAAGGAAATCATCGCACACAAAAAATTGGAAGTTGTACGAAGAAAAGAGATATTTCCAATATCGAATCTGGAGAAAGAACAATTTTTTAATCAACAACGACCTTTAATGTCTGTTTCATTGCTTGACCCGCTGAAGACCGGAATAATCGCTGAATACAAAAGAAAGTCACCCAGCAAGGGAATAATCAATGATCACAGTACAGTAGAAGAAGTAACAGAAG
>VERM01000194.1 GCA_018882645.1 Ferruginibacter sp. | reverse complement strand
TCAATATTGAATGGCTGATCAACAGAGATGGATCAATCAGGATTGTGGGATTCAACAGAAGCAGCATCGACTTTTCACTGAATCAAAGAAACAGATCAGGCATACAACTCTCCTATAGAAAGGACATCAACAGAATTTCAGATATTTTCAAAAGTAAAAAAAGAATTGAGGCAAATGAAAAAAAAGCAGAGGAGTGAAAAATAAGAAATAAGAAACCTACAGTGATGTTAGAGTCCGTTCAAAATTTCGTGTCCCAATTTATCTCTTTTGGTGAAAAGATATTTTTTATTGTGGGCGTTAGGTTTTATTTCTATAGGAACGGTCTCTACCACTTGCAAACCATACCCGCTGATACCGGCTCTTTTTTTGGGATTGTTGGTAAGTAACTTCATTTTTGAAACACCAAGTTCTCTGAGTATTTGTGCACCAACCCCATAATCTCTTTCGTCCATACCAAAGCCCAATTTGAGGTTGGCCTCAACGGTATCTAATCCCTGTTCCTGCAATTGGTAGGCTTTTAATTTATTTACCAAACCGATTCCTCTGCCTTCCTGATTCATATACAATACCAATCCTTTACCAGCCTCATCTATCATCTGCATGGCATGATGTAACTGTTCCCCACAATCACAGCGAAGAGATCCGAGGATATCACCGGTCATGCAACTGCTGTGCACTCTTACCAGAATAGGCTCATCCTTAATCCAGTCGCCTTTTTTCAAAGCAAGATGCGTTTCGCCGGTATTCAACTGAGTAAATGCGATCAACTCGAATTTACCATAAATTGTAGGCATCTCTACAATCACTTCTTTTTTTATCAGTGTTTCGGTTCTTAGCCGATATTCGATCAGATCTTTTATGGAAATGATTTTCAGATTGAATTTGGCAGCAATTTCTTTAAGTTCATGAAGCCTTGCCATGGAACCATCTTCATTCATGATTTCCACCAATACCCCTGCAGGCTCAAAGCCAGCCAGTCTGGCTAAATCAATAGTTGCCTCGGTATGCCCCGCCCTTCTGAGTACCCCCCCTTTTTTTGCCCTTAATGGAAAAATGTGACCAGGACGGCCCAAATCTTCGGGTTTTGTATCGGGATGAATTAGTGCCTGAATTGTCTTTGCCCTGTCATGAGCGGATATCCCCGTAGTACAGCCATTTCCCAAAAGATCCACACTGACCATAAAGGCCGTTTCGTGAAGGGAGGTATTGTCCTGAACCATTGGTTGCAAATTGAGTTCAACGCAACGTTCATCTGTAATGGAAGCACAAATCAGCCCTCTGCCATGTGTACTCATGAAGTTGATAACTTCGGGGGTGGCATTGCGGGCGGCGGTCACAAAATCGCCTTCATTTTCACGATCCTCATCATCCACCACAATGACCATTTTCCCCTGCCTGATGTCTTCTATGGCAGATTCTATCTTATCAAGCATAACTAATGAATTGAGACACAAAGTTAATAAGAGTTAGGCCAAAATGTAAATATTCTCACTGAATCAGAATTTTAACAAATACCTGCAAATAATCGTTAAAATGTTTAATTTGCATCAATTATACTGGGTGCCTCTTAAATTACAAGACGTTCACCCACTCAAATTTTATTTGATTAAATTGATTTTAATTCGACAATTAAAATTATAAAATGAAATGCCCATGTTAGCCATCTCATACCAACCGGTATGATTATTCAGGGTATAGCATGTCATAAAAAATAAAATAAACACATGAAAAAATTATTATTCTTATTTGCAAGCCTTTGTATCTCGGGAATTTCCTTCGCTCAGTGCCCTGATATTATTTATGCAATGGTTAACTCTTGTGGTGCCACTATTCCTGGTACAACAAATACTTATGAAGGTTATAATGAATTCGTGGTTTTCAACACCAGCGTCGCATCAACAGTAGACAAATACAGCCTGATTTACAATTCTGTTACTCCGCCTTTTTCATCAGACCCTTCTACACCACCGAAAGCGCTGTCAGGATCCAAAGCATCCATCAAATTGGGGACAGGAAGCATTTCCACCACTGCAGGAACTTGTGGTATAATTGAAGTTACTTCTCCAAGTACAAATATACCTGCAAACAGTAGAGTGCTTTTTATTACTGATAGCCTCGATCAAAATTATGATGTAACCGGACTATGCAATGGCAATAATCCTATTTATGTGGTTTATATTAATACAGATGCAAGCTCCAATTGGAGTCCCTCAGGCAATTTCGCCAATTCCACAAGCGGGACCAACACCTTGAGATACCTTCAATTGATCGTTTCCGGATCTTCAACTTGCGCCGGAGTTGATGGCGGAGGTTTGTTTACCCTGGCACCTATCAAATCATTCAATACCTTCAAAACCGGAACAACAAACACATGGGCGTCTAATGCCGATGGAAATGCAGTAACATGGAATGGGACTACCGCCAGCTACAACAATTCAGGATGCACCAGTCCGGTACTTCCCGTCTCTATGATAGATTTAACCGCCTCCAATACCAAAGATGCCAACATCATCAAATGGAGAACCGTTCAGGAATTGAACACGGAAAAATTTATTTTGGAAAGGTCTTTCGATGGAAAAAACTTTAGCCCCGTTTCAAACATCGCTGCTATCGGTTCTAATTCCAATAACTACCAATTTACTGACAAAATCAGCGAATACAAAACCACCTACTATAGAATTAAAACCATTGATAAATCCGGCAAATCGGTTTATTCAAGAATAGTAAAAGTGGTTCCATCAAGATCAAATCTGACAGTAAGTAATATTTATCCCAATCCCGCCAAAGAAAACATCTCGGTTGAATGGAATAGTCTTACCAAAGCGAAAGCAACCGTCAAAATCATTGATGTAACCGGAAGAGTTTTGCAAACTGAAAACACCATGGCGCTAACGGGATACAATAAACGCACACTGAATGTAAATAACCTCCCCCCTGGGAAATACATCATTCAGATAGCGACTGATCAGGATGTGGTGACAGCAAGTTTCAATAAATAAATTATTGAAAAGCACTTTTCATCTTTTAATCCGGCGTTCTATTAACAGAGTTTCACGATAGATTCGATACTCTCTATTGACGGGCGAACTTAGTAATATGTTTTGCTACAGTTATCCCTTCTATTTTATCCGTATGACCTTTGTCGGTCCATATTCTTATGTTATACGAATGGCTCTCGGTGTTGACGAAGAAATTAATAATCAGCGGACTTTCGAAAAATGGGCTATTGATTAACTCGGAATAATGATAATAAGAACCTTCTAATTTTATTGATTTCATGAAACCAATAAAACAATTGATAACAGTATCCGGATTATTGGTTTGAATAAAATTAGATTCTGCAAAAAGATCGTTACAGTCTATTGTGTCCAAAGTGAGAAAAACCTGACCTTCTCTAAAATCTGACTTTTTGATTTTATAATTCAATAAATTTTTCACTCTGAATTCATGCGTGTTGCTTTGTGCATAATTTTCAATACCCAATATGATGAATGCTAACGTTAAAAGAAATTTCACCTGAACAACTTTGATTGAGAATGGCATAGGATTTAAATTTTAATTATTAAAAAACATTCATCAGGTTATTTACGCATCCTAAAAAATATTTCACTTGAAATCCATCACGGTATTGAACCTGTAAGATTTATGCGATTGAATGGAAACGCCTAATTTGTCGAAATCAGAAGAAAGACATAAAATTCGGTGACCCAGCGACTCCACTCCCTCATCTACCAATAAATCCATAACAATCGTAAAAGCATCGTTGCTTCCATAATGACAACACTCGCCAAAAAAATCTTTATTACAATTACCTGTTAATCTTTCGTGACCTACATAGCCGGTCATACCGGAATGAATAGCATGACATTTTGCGCTAGTGTAGGCATCCAAATCAGGCATCAGGACATTCTTATTAGGTTTCAGAT
>VERM01000193.1 GCA_018882645.1 Ferruginibacter sp. | reverse complement strand
ACGTAGGACCTCCTGTTCAAAATTTAATGGGAATCCGGCATCAATTAAAATTTCTTTCATAGCCATATCCGACTCATTTTTTGCAGATACAACAGAAAGAATTTCGCCGTTGGGCTTTTTATCATCCTTATCCCATTTCAAAAACTGAGCAACTACCTTATCTCCGTCTTTTGCTCCATTGATTTTATCTATCGGTATGTAAAAGTCGGGAATTGGTTTTTCACCGGATGATATAAAAAATGCAACATTCTTATTCACCTGCAAATGACCTGAGAAAATGGTTTGCTTTCTTTCAATGACTTCAATTACTTTGCCTTCGGCTCTTTTCCCGTTCGGGCCGCCTTTTAATACCTGAACCCTTACCGTATCTCCATGAAAAGCTTTTCCAAAATCATTGGGTCTCACGAGAATATCTTTATCCATTCCCTCTACAATGATATATCCCATTCCACTTCGGCTGACATCTAGCTTGCCTTTATACAGCTGTATTTGAGAGGATTTTTTCTTTCCGTTTGAGGCTGACTTACCCATAATCTTAATCTGATTGACCCAAAAGTCGTTTTTTGTTTCTGCAATGTACACAATCTATTTGTCATATTCATGATATGGCTCTTCAATTTGAAGTTAGTATTAAATCAATTCAACTGCCAACATAATCAAGCGAAAATATAACTTTCGGAATTTCATTTTCAACCTACCAAAATCATGCTATTCACTTACGTATGATGCTATATTACTTTAAAAAGTATGAATACCTACGATACCGTAATTGAGGCCATAGAGGATTTAGAAAGGCGGGGTTATGATATTAATTTAAATATCGCATTTGACCCTTTGATTTGTTCAACAAACGGCCTGTGTCTAAGTCCTGAAGATTTTTTTATCAGAGAAATATACAGATTCGAGGGAGACACCAATCCTTCTGACGAGGACATCGTGTATGCCATATGCTCGAAGAATGAAAATCAACGCGGCATATATACCGATGCATTTGGAATGTACAGCGACACCTCCAAATCAGATGCTTTATCAAAGCTCCTGAAAGACAAAAGAGAATTCATTATGGATTAAATATTAGTACAAAATCCTCACTTTAATTGTATGTTTTACTTTTTTAAGCAATTCCAGTGCATTCTTACTCAAATGCTTGTCCAAATCAAGCACCACATAGCCTATCTGATCATTGGTCTTAAGATACTGCCCAAGTACATTGATTTTATTATTACTCAGACAGGAATTGATTTCACTCAAAACTCCGGGTACGTTTTTATGTATATGCAGTATACGGTGCGCTTCCTCATGTGAAGGAAGAGAAATAGCAGGAATGGTATGTGAGCCATAGCTGATGCCTTTTTCGAGATAATTGAATAATTTATTACTCACATCTATACCAATATTATTCTGAGCTTCGAGCGTACTTCCGCCAATGTGAGGTGTGAGTAAAACATTTGACAACCCTTGTAAAGGCGTTTCAAAATGATCGCCATTTTTTTCCGGCTCTACGGGAAATACATCTATTGCGGCACCGGACAGATGTCCTGACTCCAGCGATCTTTTCAAAGCATCGATGTCTACTACTTCGCCTCTGGCATAATTAATAAGAATCGATCCTTTTTTAAACAATTTGAGCGTATTTTTATTAATCATGTTTTTTGTGGTATTCAACTCCGGAACATGCAGCGTAACGATATCGCTTTTTTGTAAAAGTTCCTTTAGTGTTCTACTGTCATTCGCATTACCCAATGGAAGTTTTGTTTCCACATCATAAAAAAGCACTTTCATTCCTAAAGATTCTGCTAAAACACTTACTTGAGTCCCAATATTCCCATACCCGATGATGCCCAGTGTTTTGCCCCTTAGTTCATAACTTCCCGTTGCGTCTTTGTTCCAGATACCTTCGTGTGCTGCCTTATTTTTATCGATGATTTTTCTGATTAGCATGATGGAAGCGCCAATAACCAGTTCTGCTACACTTCTTGTATTGCTGTATGGCGCATTGAAGACAGCGACACCTGCTTCAGTGGCAGCATTAAGATCAACCTGATTCACACCGATGCAGAAACAACCAATAGCCTGTAATTTTTCAGCGGCTTTTATAACGTTTTTGGTTATTTTGGTCTTGCTTCTGATTCCGAGGAGATGCACATTTTTTATTTCCTTCATCAACTCTGCTTCACTGATGGCGCCTGAGAGTTTACGGACGTTTGTATATCCGTGGGAAGAAAAATGATGAACAGCGGCATCACTGATGTTTTCCAGAAAAAGAATATTGATTTTTTCCTTGGGGTAGCTGGTTGTTTTCTTTTCAGACATGGTTCGAAATAAATTTATTACAAAGATATTTTTAAGGTCTGTAATCGTTCAATAGTTTTCTTCAAAAGTGGAAGCCACTTAGGTAAAAAATAAATATGTAAGCAAAATCGATGTAATAATTCCGACCAGGTCAGCAAGCAGCATTGCAGAAACAGTATACCTGCTGTTTCTTATTGATACTGAGCCGTAATACACGGCAATGACATATAATGTGGTATCTGAGGAACCCTGTAGAATACAAGCCAGCCGTCCGGGAAACGAATCCGCTCCGAAAGTCTTCATAGTGTCCACCATCATACCTCTTGCGCCGCCGCCGCTAAAAGGCTTGATCAATGCGGTTGGCAATCCATCTACAAAACGCGTATCTGATCCAATAAAAGAAAAAACAGCTTTGAGACCATCGAGCAATACATCAAAAACGCCACTTGTCCTCAACATGCTGATTGCTACGAGCATCCCTACCAGATAAGGAACGATTCGAATGGCCGTATCAAAACCGCCCTTCGCTCCCTGAATAAAACTGTCGAACACATCTATTTTTTTATACATCGCACCAAGAACAATCAAAACAAATATGAGTAAAATGATACCACTGCTGATTGATCCGGATACAATCTGCACCATATCTGAGCTGAATGATTTGATAAATAATATCATTGAAGCAATTACAGCAGATATGCCAAATATCCAGGCAAGTATGACAGGCTGGAAAACATTGATTCTCTGTCTGTAACTTACAATCAGCATTGAAGCTATGGTGGCAATAAAAGTAGCAATCATACAAGGGATAAAAATATCCATTGGATTTGCAGCTTTTGCGGCTGATCTTAATGCAATGATGCTTACCGGAATCATTGTGAGACCGGATGCATGAAGGCACAGAAACATGATCTGTGCATTGGTGGCCGTTGATTTATCAGGATTGAGTGTTTGCAGGCTCTCCATAGCCTTTAGACCAAAAGGAGTTGCTGCATTATCCAGACCCAGCAGATTGGCTGAAAAATTCATCATCATGTGTCCGGTGGCAGGATGCCCCTTGGGTACTTCGGGAAATATTTTGGAGAAAAACGGACTGATGATTCGGGACAACAAATTTATTCCTCCGGCCTTCTCAGCAATAGAAAGCAATCCCATGAAAAGCGTCAAGAAACCTATCAATCTCAGGCAAAGTGTAACAGCAGTTTGACATGTCTCAATAATTCCATCAGCAGACTGAATGCGATAAAAGGGTTTTATCTCAGATTTTTTTTGAGTGGTATCAGTAATGTAAGTCTTTGCCGCCGGCACCATTCGGATGGTATCTCCAGATTTCCCGGTAACCATCGTCATTAGAATAGATTTATGTTCCGGAAAAAAACTCAATTTAATTACCGCAGTAAGAACAGATATGATAATGAAGGCGGACCAGATTCTGCTTAAAACCATTTTTAATTAAGATTGATTGAGCACAAAAATACTATCTTCTCTAACGAAGATAGCTTTTTAATCTGAAAGAAATTTAATCCCAGTTACCTTAACTTTGCAACTTCATTTTAATTATAAAAAATCTAGTAATGGCACTAAAGGCAGGGATTGTGGGATTACCAAATGTGGGAAAATCAACTCTTTTCAATGCGGTAAG
>VERM01000192.1 GCA_018882645.1 Ferruginibacter sp. | reverse complement strand
GTACAGATAAAACAGTCTATTCGTAACAAAAATTCAAGAGACTCGCTTTTTTATCTCATCCTGTTTATTTTGATATTTCTGGGAGTCATCCGGACAGTATATGATAAATATTTCAGTAATCTGACAAGGGTTTTTTTACAATCTACACTCAGGCAAAGCCAACTTACTGATCAGCTCATGCAAGCCAAGCAGCCCTCTCTTTTTTTAAATCTTTTTTTCATTTTAACCGGCGGTTTGTATCTCGCGCTTTTGTTGAAATATTCCTACAATCAAACATTTTTCAGCTGGAGTGTTTTTCTTTTTGCTTCATCAGGTCTCATTGTTATTTATACGGTAAAATATTTCGTACTACAATTTGTGGGATGGCTAACGGGTTTTAGTAAAGAGGCAGAGTCTTATATTTTCATCGTTTTTCTGATCAACAAGATTATGGGACTCATTCTGACTCCGTTTATCATATTGATGGCATTTGCCGAATCGAACATTATTGGATTCGGTATTTATCTGTCTCTAATCATTGTCTTGCTGTTGTTTGTTGTTCGCATGATCCGTTCCTGGTCTGCGCTAAAATATCGCTTGAAAGTAAACCGCTTGCATTTTTTTTTGTATATCATCGGTGTTGAGCTGCTTCCGATTTTGTTGATTCATAAATGGGCGTTGATGTTTATCAGTAAAAATCTGTAACTTTACGCATTCTAGTGAGCAGAATTAAGTATGGCAAATAAAGAAGTAAAAAAAGTTGCAGCTGAAACTCATAAAGTCAACAGAATACTTATAACCCAGCCTCAGCCTGAAGGCGTGAAATCTCCCTATTTTGATTTGGCCAATAAGTATGGGATCGCGCTTGATTTTTATCCTTTCATAATCATCGAGGGAATTCCTTCCAAAGATTTTCGCAAACAGAAAGTTGAACTGTCCAATTACACTGCCGTAATATTTACCAGCCGTCATGCTATTGATCATTTTTTTCGCATTTGCGATGAGATGAAAATAACTATCTCTCAGGATACCAAGTATTTTTGTATTTCTGAAGCAGTGGCTTTGTATCTGCAGAAATTCATATTGTACAGAAAACGCAAAGTTTTCTACGGAGCTGACGGTTTAAACAAGAGCCTGTTCGAGGTGATTAAGAAACATAAAGACAATGAAAAATTCTTATATCCGTGCTCAGAGGCTTTCGATAGCGAAATCACCAACTGGCTTAAAAGCAACCAATGTGAGTATGCCACTCCTGTCATGTACAAAATCATCAGTAATGATGTGAAAGCTGTTTTGCAGCGCAATTACGATATCATTTGTTTTTTTACCGCCGGTGGAGTCAAAAGCCTTTTGGAGAACAGTCCCAAATTCAAGCAAAATGGGACTAAGATTGCCGTTTTTGGCGCAAATACCATTCGGGCTGCTGAAGATGCGGGTCTAATTCCGGAAATCAAAGCGCCTCTTCCTCAATCACCCAGTATGGTCAGTGCGCTGGAAAAATATCTAAATGAGCACACCAAAAAGAAGTAAATATTTTATTTTTCTAAATCCTTCAACCCCTTTACCAGACTGCATTTGAAAGCGTATCTATTTTATAAATGAGATGTAATAAAATCCATTACAATAAATTATTAACAAAAATTCAGTATTCTTTAACACTTCTGTAAATAATAATCCAATAATTTAGACGTTTAGAAACCTAAAGCAGTTTTTTTGATAAGATTATCTTGGATTTTAAATTGTTTTTTGAATTTAAATAATCATTACATTTGCGCACGCACAAAAAAGTGTATTTTATGATAAATCGATGTCTGCAACTTATAGCTGTCATTTTACTTGTATTCTCCTTTCAAAGCTGTAAGCTGGGTGGAAACAGCAAGGCCATAGGTTTAATGCCTAATGACGGACAACTTCGTGGGATTGCACCCGGTAAGGAATGGGTAATGCCTCGCCCTTTTGGAATGGTATATATTCCATCCGGTACTTTTATATTGGGAGCCGGTGAGGAAGACCCCAATCACAATCAGACCGCTTCAAATAAACAGGTTACCATCAGTGGCTTTTGGATGGATGCCACCGAAATCACAAACAATGAATATCGTCAGTTCACAACTTGGGTGAGGGACTCTGTGCTTGCCAACAAAGTTGTCAAAATTGACAAGAGCGGTACTAAACCCGAAATAAAACTTTTAATTAAGGATTCCATTACCAAACTAAACAATGTAAACTGGAAAGAAATGGGAAAGATCAATTGGTCTACTCCTGAATTAACCAAGGTTCTCAATGAAAAGGAACTTTTAATATCCGATATCAATCCAACAGACGAAAGATCAAAAATTCAATTTGGACTAGACCCTAGAAAAATTTTATTCAAATCTTCTGTTTACGATTACCAAGCTGCCGCTTTAAACCGTGATCCTAAAGTTCCACTTTCAAAGTTTTTCAAAATTGACAGTATCGATATATATCCCGATACAGCTTGCTGGGTCAGAGATTATGCCTATGCATATAACGATCCTATGGCAAAAAAATATTTCGCGAATCCCGTTTTTGGCAACTACCCTGTAGTGGGGGTTAACTGGAGACAAGCCACGGCTTTTTGTGAATGGCGCAGCCACTTCATGAATTCCTATTTTGGAGCTAAAAACAAACCTAAGGAAGCTGAATTCAGGTTGCCTAACGAAGCTCAGTGGGAGTATGCAGCAAGAGGTGGTCGTGATGAAAGTCCTTACCCTTGGGGCGGTCCTTACCTCAGAAACAAAAAGGGCTGTTTACTCGCTAACTTTAAACCCGGGCGTGGAGATTATAGAGAAGATGGCGGTACTTATACTGTAAGAGTAGATGCCTATTGGCCTAACGATTACGGACTCTACTGTATGGCCGGAAACGTTGCCGAATGGACTTCATCTTTCTATCATGAAGGCGCATACAACCTTTCTCATGATTTGAATCCGGATATACGCTACAATTATGAAAAAGATGGTAAGGATAAAGGAAAGCCAAGAATGGCTCGCAAATGTGTGCGCGGGGGAAGTTGGAAAGATGTAGGAAATTATTTACGCTGCGGTGCCAGATCATTCGAACATCAGGATTCAGCTAAATCATACGTAGGTTTCCGTTGTGTACTGGATTTGCCTGCTTCAACCGTTAGAAAATCCAGAAGATAAACTTATCACTATTGATTTAAATTTTAATTCCCTAAATTTTATTGACCTTAAATCTGTTTGATTGCAATAGATCAAATATGCTTCTTATCGTTTTTAATTAAAATAAACATTCAAGTATTTAAAAAACCACAAAAATTAAATTTTAAAACCATGTCAGTCAAAATTCCTTCAAGTATCAGTAAATGGATGGATGTTGCCGTATCAGTTGCAGCTGCCGCAGTTATTTATGGAGCCCTTCAAAAAATTCTTCACACTCCATCTGCGGATTTGTGGTTGAAAATCGGGCTGTATACAGAAGCAGGTATATTCTTGCTTTACGGAATTTTGTACATACTTTTCCCTGTGGTGAAAGAAGATTATGAAAAGCATAAAGCTGTTCCAGTTGCAGCACCCTCTTCTGCTGCGTTAGACAAAATGTTGCAGGATGCGGATATTACTCCAGCAAATCTTAAAAAACTGGGTGAAGGTTTCCAGAAATTGGGTACCACTGTTACAGGTTTATCGGATGTAAGTGACGTGGTTAAGTCTACGAATGAGTTTGGCACCAAAACCAAAGAGGCTACTACCGCTATCGGAACTATGGCCACAGCATTTACCAACAGTGCCAACACCATGGCTTCGTTCAACAATGCTTCTCAAAGTGCAGTTGGTTTCCATGAGCAAGTACAGGTACTTACCAAAAATCTGGGTTCATTGAATACCATTTATGAACTAGAATTGAAAGAAAGCAACAATCACCTGAAAGCATTAAACAGTTTTTATGGTAAAATGGCTGAAGCTAGCCAGGCT
>VERM01000191.1 GCA_018882645.1 Ferruginibacter sp. | reverse complement strand
CCCCTTGTTAATTATAAGAATTCAGCTATTTTGGGTATTTCATCTATTGACAATAAACTTCAAAGATGCTATCTTACCCTTACTTTTGATCATAGGATTACTGAAGGTAAAAGAGTCGCCGAATTCCTGTCTGCTCTTAAAAATAGGATAGAGTCGTTCCGTAATGAAAACAACAATCCATTAGTGAATGATATTTCTTGCTATAAATGCAGAAAAAAACTGAAAGACGATTTGGCAAATATAGCTTTTGTAAAATGTATCACTCCACAAGGCATGGATTCTTACGTCTGTCAATCTTGTTTCAAAGGTTTTTAATATGAATGAAATAATAAAGGAAATCGTATCTAAATATACCGGTGTTGCCAAAGATGCAATAACGGATAATACTAAAATTGATCGTAACGCACTTGGGAGTTCGATAGCTGTTCATCGCATGTATGCCGAATTGTTAAGCAATCATATTGAGGTGCAGAACTACAGGGAAATCAATGATTTTAAATCCTTAATAAATAAAATAGCATCAAAAATTGATGGAGATGTAAATAATGAGGTCTCTGAGAATTTTGAAGAAAATGATATTGACAGTCCAACTATCGGCATAGATATTGAGCAGGTTGCCTCATTTCATAAAACTTCTGATTACCGTACGGACTCATTTTATACCAGCAATTTTTCTCAGTCGGAAATTGCTCATTGTGTTCTGCAATCGGATCCAATACTATCTTTTGCAGGATTATTTGCTGCAAAAGAAGCCGTAATTAAATCGGATAATTCACTTCGGCATTTACCATTTAATCAAATAGTCATAACCCACACGGAATCAGGAAAACCTATTTTCCGCGACTTTACTTTGTCTATAGCTCACTCAGAAGCTTATGCAGTGGCTGTGGCAGTGAGATACCCGAATAATCTAAAAAAAATGCAGAATACTTATTTGCCTGAAAGCAATACGGTTAATAACTTTTTATTTTTGATTTCCTTTACTGCTATAATCGCTTGCTTAGTACTGTTTGTGATACTTTATTGTTTAATTAAGTAAATTGAGGTTAGATATTTGTTTTTAAGATGAAATTTTGTATGCCGATTTGAGGTGATTTGATGCGAAGGATATCATTAAAATTAGTTAGAGTTTTCTGTTTGTTTTGCTCCTTAAGATTTCAAAATTTTTTACCATGAAAAATTATATCAAAACCGATAATTCAGATAATGTTCTTGAGTTACAATTGAATGTTTTGGTATTCCAGGAAGATGAATATTTTGTATCCTATTGCCCTGCAATGCAATTATCTTCTTATGGAGATACCATTGAAGGAGCTAAAGAAGGCTTTGATGAAGTAATGGATGCTTACATTGAAAACTGTAAGGAAAATAATAGCCTGCGTGACGATCTGCTAAAGATTGGATGGACAATTGATAAGAGCAATCATTCAAAAGCTGAACCGCCTTCAAATATTGATTTGAATATACCATCAGGACTTTTAAGAAAGCAGTTTAATGAAAACTGGAATATACCTGTTTCTTGATCCATGGGATAAGTCAGTTTGGGATTGCCATTGTTTTTCTTTAGTTCCTTTTAAGTCTTATTGGATATAAAAATTTATTAGTAAATTGTATTTGAAGTCATAATTTTTTCATCTATGAGTATAGTTAAAGTTAACATGTAAGCTTCCCCCTTATTCGGCCATAACATTTTAGAGTTAATAACACTTTTATTACCTTTAAAATTTACAATCATGAAGAAACGATTTACCGAAAGCCAAATTGTGGCTGCCATTAAGAAACAAGAAGCCGGCATACCTGTTAAAGACATTTGCCGTGAAGTTGGTATCAGCGATGCAACCTTTTACAACTGGAAAGCAAAGTATGGAGGAATGGAAGCCAGCGATGTAAAACGGATGAAAGAACTGGAAGCGGAAAATGCTCAACTCAAAAGCATGTATGCTGAAACCAGTATGGAAAACAGAGCACTTAAAAATCTCATTGAAAAAAAGTTTTAACGCCTCAGGAGAAAAGGGAATCTGTTGATCTTCTTGTTAAAGAAGAACAACTTAGTATCCGAAAGGCGTGCAATCTGATGGGAATATCCCGAACCACCTATCAGTATAATGTCAAACCAAAAGATGATGCTGAACTTCAGGAGGCACTAACTGCCTTAACTACTAAGCATGTAGCGATAGGTTACTGGCAATGCTGTTACCGCCTTTGGCATAAAGGTTATCAGTGGAATCATAAACGTATTTACAGAGTGTATACTGCTATGAAATTGAACATCCGTCGTAGGGCTAAAAAACGCTTACCTGAAAGAATTAAACAGGCATTGATGATGCCCTCAGCTCCTAATCAGGTATGGAGCATTGATTTTATGAGTGACAGCCTGATGGATGGCAGAAAGTTCCGTTTATTAAATATTATAGATGATTTTAACCGTGAATCTTTGGCTATTGAAGTAGACACATCCTTACCATCATTAAGGGTAATAAGAGTCTTGGAACGCCTGATATCACAACGAGGGAAGCCTTCAAACATCAGATGTGATAATGGGCCTGAATTTATCAGTCATAAGCTTGAAGAGTGGTGCAATGACAAAACAAGACAAATTACTTTGCAATTTATTCAACCCGGTAAACCAATGCAAAATGCATATATAGAAAGAAAAAACGGAAGTATGCGAAGAGAATTACTAAATGCTTATCTGTTCAACAGCTTAGCGGAAGTTCGATGTTTAAGTGAAGAATGGAGAATCGATTACAACGAAGAAAGGCCACATAAATCTTTGGGCTATCAATCTCCATTGAGATATGCCCAACAGTATTACAGCGGCTCAATAAATGTCCCAACTCTTTATCCACAAACGGCGAACGAAAATCTTTTAAAAATTGAAGAGAGCCGTTTAGTGGATAAAATACTTGAAAAACCAAAAGATGATTAACTTAGTAAACTCTAAATGCCATTGGCACTAAAATAGGGGGAGCCTACACAGCCACAAAAGGAATACTGAATGATTATAGAGGGGCAATTACCTCATAAATTATTAACAAATAATTCTATTTTTTTAAAATAATTCGTTATTTTCATAATTAATTATCTTACAGCCAACTCATTAATCATAAAGCACAGATAATTGTCTTCTCGAAACAAACAACAAATGAATTATTTCAGGCATCCACTGCGGCATGCGACCATTCTTAAATTTAAATATTCAAATATGAAAACGATTAAAATTATTTTTTTCTTATTATTTTTTCTTCCGGTTTATGGCATAAGTCAGGATGTGTATGAGGTGAAATGGGGTCCTCAACAACGGTATAAGGGCGCGCTGGTAATTGATGAAGAGGATGGATCGGGTACAGCCAGAATCAAGTGGGACGGCAACATGGTTGAACAAACTCTGACTGTGGATTATACCAACGAAGTTTTGCGTGTGGATGGTTCTTATCCCGTGTATCCCGGAACATCAGATGCTCACGAATCATACAATGCCGATAATTTTTATATTACAATCGACAATCTCGGAAAATATTCATGTATTAATATTGATGATGCGAACTCCACGAGTAAGTGCAGTCTTAGGAAAATCAATGGCAATCTTAAAGCAAAAAACAAATTTTTGAAGGAATTTGATATGACTGTCGATTATTAGCAATAATGTATAAGCTGATCTTATTTCATACAATCATCTCATTCTATTGCTTTTTTATCACACTTCATTGTCCATTAATCCGGAAAAAATGCATGAAACCATTTCCGCTATTTTTTGCTTATATATCTGAGTTTTTCACAAAGAACTTAACATCTGTTAATAATTTTTTAATGAATCTCCCCGCCGCAAGCAGCGGGGTATCTTAGAATAATCTTAGCTGTTTTTGTTTGTGCAATATAACATATTCTTTTTCCTGACCTTGTTCTCTCACATACTCACTTATCGTTGACTCATC
>VERM01000190.1 GCA_018882645.1 Ferruginibacter sp. | reverse complement strand
TGCTGAGGGAACAAATGAATTAAACGGAATTAAGAAACTGCAGGAAATCAATTCACTTAAGAAACAAAAGAATGAAGAGATGAAGAAATCAGTTGAAACTGCAAATGATTTATTCAAAACTGCAAAGGCAAGCTATCTTGAAGTATTAATAGCTCAGCAAAATTCACTGCAAACAAAACTAGAATTTGTGGAGGTAAACAAGCGCCAGATGATTTCTTCAATCAATCTTTATAAGGCTCTTGGGGGAGGTTGGTAATATTAGAAGAAATTTTTCACCCAAATACAAACGATACAAATTCAAATTCTAAAATCATTATGTAATCCCATATAAAACGAGGCTGAGAATTTTTAGGGTATATAAGATTTGTTCGTATATTGAATTTGTTTTTAAAAAATAAAACTAATCTTACAATTCCTTCTTCATGCAATCCAGAAAACAGAAAAAAATCCTAATTATTATTGCCTTTATTTTTATATCAGGGATAATCATTTTTTCTTTCCGACATCAAATTAAACGCTTATACGGCCAATATTTTGGAGGTAGTCGAAAGGGATCTAATATAGCTGCAGAGTGTGAGGTTTGCAGTGGATTGTTTACAGATGGGATTGCTCAGCATGAAAAAGCCTATAACTCGGAAGGAATCAATAGTCAGCCTAATGATGAAGCGTTGTTGAACCTGGAGAGAAATGGTGTGCTTAGTCATATTCAGACCAATGACAATTATATTGTCCGAGACATTGATTATGGAAAACCCTTGTTGCTTCCCAAAGCCATTCGTTTCCTGGACAAACTTTCCGAATTGTATTCCAGAAAATGCAGCGATTATAAACTAGAGTATGTTCCTTTTGAAATAACAAATGCAACCCGATCGATGGAGTCAGTTGATGAAATAAGAAAAGTAAATCCCAATGCCATAGAAAATAGTCCGCATTTACATGGAAAAACATTTGATATGAGTTACCGTGCATTCGGCAGCAATAAGAAACAATTAAAACAATATGTTGCCGCTTTATCTGAGTTGAGAAAACAAAGAGAATGTTTTGTGAAGTTTGAATCAAACGGGTGTTTGCATATTACGGTGAATTGATTCATCTGAACACTTTCTTAGTTTGGCATAGATATCATCAGAGTGGTATCGAAGATGTATATACGAATACACAGAACTCAACATCTTTTATGGAATATTTTCTTTTGAAAGTAAAGTCATTTTGTGATTTTAAGAGAAGAAGCCTAACTAGTATCAATTCAAATTATATTCTTATTCTATAGTGTCCGATAATTTTACAGCTAAACAGAAAACCACTTTCAATTCTGGAGGCAGGGCCAATGTTATGAAAAATATCCTGATTTTCAAGTACAATTCCGATGTGGGTGATGCCCGGGGATAGCTCCCAGCAGACAATATCGCCTGGTACGTAGTCGTTCGGCTGATTAGTGATGGGTAAGCCATAGCCCTTTCGATTAAAATATGTCATGATGTTGGGAACTCTTCTATGGTCAATATTCGCATCTGCTTTTTTAGAGCCCCATTTATTAGGATAAGCAGAGAAATTAGCAACTTTATCTTCATGTATCAGCTTTTGCAGATCTATATTATTTTTTCTGAGTACCCTGATGATGACATCCGTGCATGCGCCGCCTGATGGCACATCACCATTGGGATAGCTTATGCTGTAGTAGGCAGGATCATATTTCCAAGATACCGTTTGAGCGAATTCCATAGCTGCCTTAAAAATTCCGTTATTGTTTCTTTTGTTTTGAGAACGAGTAGAGGTATTGTTTAGTTTCTTATTAGGGACACTAGGAGTCGGATATTTATTCATTGCAAAAACCAACATTACGGCTCCCATTAAACAAAAAGTGATGATTGATATAACTCTAATCTTTTTCATTCATTATTTTATACCAATTTATTAAATGAATTTTTAAAAAACGATTGCGCAATTCAAATTTATTGTTAAAAAAGACACTGTCTCTTTTCTATATTGAAATATGAAATGCCCATGAGCCACAGTCACATTGATTGAGATTAAAGGTTTATTTTAAACTTCCTCTCTAAAATATACAACGTATTGTTGCAATGACGTTTCTGCCCGGCGCGGAAATGTTGGAGGCAAAAACCCTGTAATTCACATCCAGTAGATTCTCACACGCAAGGTGTAAGCTGAAAGATTTATTGAACCTGTATGCTATTCTTGCATTCAACGTGTACCACGATGGCATTCCTTCAGGAAGCGCATATGCCTGGTTGTCTTCTCCAAAAGGGCTGTAATCTTTAATGCGTTTCCAGCTGCTGTATTGAATGAAAAAATCAGCATTGAGTTTTCCCTGCTTGATTTCAGTTCCCCATTTTCCAAATACAGGCGGAATATGATCCAGTGGTATAATGCCTGATTCATCTAAAAGTCTCCCATAGCTGAAGTTGTAGGTGCCATACAATAAAACATGGTCATTCAGTTGGCCATGCAGGGAAAATTCTATTCCGTACAGATATGCATTGGACGCATTTGTGGTAGATACTACTTTGCTTTTGGTTCCTTCATACATGATGGAGTCCATTCCATTGTATTTGAAATTTCGTGTGGCTAGTACGTTTCGGTAAATGGTATAATATCCTGTTGCTTCAACCGTGATTTTATTATATAGTGTTTTAGACATACCAATCTCTCCACAGTAACTGTATTCCGGCTTGAGGCCGGGATTGGGAACATTAATTGTTCCGGGTACCGATTCAAAAACTTTGCTTAGATCATCTACATTAGGAGCTCTGAACCCTGATGACACAAGAGCTGTAAATTGAAATCCATGTCCGGGTAAATATACCAATCCGAGATTTCCAGTAAAGGCTCCATTGAATTGAGTTACATCCCGAAAAGGAAATTTGAAAAAGGAGGTGTCGGTAAATTTCGCATCTAACTTTACAGAGGAATATCGCAATCCATCGTTGAGTATCCATTTGTCGGATATTTTCCAAGTATGTGTGAGATATGCGGCGAAAGAGCCCATGGCAGCTCCTCCGGATGCATATCTGGTATCGAGCGGTGAAATATTTCCGTTAACAATATCTTTTGTAAACGCACTGGACCTGACCTTGTTGAACCATCCCTCCATGCCATAATGTAGTTTGTGTGAACCTGCACTTTTAGTCATGTCCACATTCATGCTGAAAATATCAAGACTTTCCAAACGGTTGTTCAGTAAGGTTTTATTGAATCTGCGATCAATCCGGCTTTCTTCAATATTCTGATATGCTAAAATGAATTTGGCATTATCATACCATTTATTTTGTTTTAGAGATTCAACTGAATATGAGGCAAGAAATCTTTTTTGAGGGCCATAGTACCATTCGGAGAACTTAGGGGTATTTCCGGACAGCTGAACAAGTCTGTCATAACGCGGAACATTAGACGAAGTTGAATATTGTATATTGATCAGATGTTTGATGTAATTGTTTTGTCTGAAAATAAATTTCTGTAAAAAATCTATTTGTGAATATGCGGATCCTACTTGGAGATTCGTATCTCTGTTGGGAATCACCTTATCCGTACCATTGATACGCTCGACGTACCAGGGTCTGGATCCAAAATTTCCTACTGATTTTTTCCGGACAGCTCCCTGGCGTAAATCTCCAAAATCGGAATAACTTATCGAAGTCAGCGATCCGAAATTTTTGCTGCCAACCGATACATCGGCATGTGCAGCAAAACCTGATACGGCCGACATATATCTTATATATTCATTCGATTTTACAACCCATTGATTGTTCTGAGAGAGTGTAGGATTTTTAGTGGTAAATGATAAGACACCTCCTAATGCATCAGAGCCGTACACAACTGAACCCGGACCGAAAATAACTTCCGCACGATCCATAACGGAGTTGTCGAGTGTGATGACATTTTGAAGATGTCCGCCTCTGTATATGGCATTGTTCATTCTGAT
>VERM01000189.1 GCA_018882645.1 Ferruginibacter sp. | reverse complement strand
ATCCAGATTCTAATCCTTCAACAACTATGACAATCTCACCTTTAACTGCTTTAGCGGTGAAATAATCATGTACTTCCTTTAAAGTACCTCGTCTGTTTTCCTCAAACTTTTTGGTGAGCTCACGACAAACACAACATCTTCTATCCGGTCCGAAATGCTCAATCAAATGGTTGAGCGTTTTTGTAAGCCGCACCGGACTCTCATAAAAAATCATGGTACGGGATTCAAGAGACAGTCGCCTCAAAAAAGTTTGTCTCCCCTTTTTCAAAGGTAAAAATCCTTCAAAGCAGAAGCTGTTCATCGGCAAACCGCTGTTTACCAAAGCCGGAACAAAAGCAGTTGCCCCCGGCAAACAATGCACCTCTACTTCATTGTCTATGCATGATCTGACCAAAAGATATGCAGGGTCGCTGATACCCGGAGTACCAGCGTCAGTAAGCAAGGCCATTTTTTTTCCTGACAATAGTTGCTCCGTCAAATGAGCAATTACCCTGTGCTCATTATGTTGATGATACGGCGTTATGGGCTTATGAATTTGATAATGATTCAGCAGATGATTTGAAGTTCGGGTATCTTCAGCCAAAACCAAATCTACTTCATGCAACACCTCAACAGCCCTGAATGTAAAATCGGCAAGATTTCCAATGGGTGTAGGTATGATGTAAAGCATGAAGTATGATTATGAAATAGTGACTTCAAAAAACTCCATCACAGGATTGGCCAACAGTTGTTTAGCGGCCTCAGATGCCAGCTGATGAGCGTCTTCTTTAGATAGAGCAGACAGTTTGAGCTCAATTTGCTTACCTACTCTTACATCATCAATCTGACTCAATCCCAAACGCTGAAGACCTCCAAAAACAGCTTTCCCCTGAGGATCCAGTAAATCTTTTAGAGGCATGACTTTTATTTGCGCAGTATATGTCATCATTGAAAATCAGTATTTGAGTTATGCATTATTGTTGAATCTGTTTTCTATATATCAAAGATAAAATAATGTAGCCAATAAAAATTATTGGCACTGCAACCCAGCTGATTAAAACAAATGTCAAAGCAGATGATGCAAGGAGCAGATAACGGGGTAGATTTTCAGAAATACTCAAGCCCTTAAACTTTAAAGACATCATCGGAATATCACTGACCATCAGATAAGACAAGCCCGCAGTGATTCCATATAAAAACCATTTATTGGTCATAACTTCCACATAAACAGGATTCGATGCATACCAGTAAATCAAGGGAAAAGAAGCAATGAGCAGACCAACAGCAGGAGTTGGAACTCCTTTGAAATGACTTCGCTGGCTAATATCCAGATTAAATTTCGCCAAACGATATGCAGAGCATGTGGCGATCAGAAAAGCGGGTATAAGCCAGGCGATGGATGAATCAATCGCAATAGACTCCTGAACAATACTTATCTTGAGGAACTGATACATAATCATAGAAGGAGCCACACCAAAACTGACCACATCAGACAGAGAATCCAGTTGTTTGCCAATTTCAGACTGAGCTTTCAACAAACGGGCTAAAAAACCATCAGCAAAATCAATAATTGCAGCTAAAAAAATAAAAATTGAAGATAGCCATAACTTCTCAGCCATACTGATGTAAGGCTGCCCATCCTGGGTATATTGAATGACTAATGGATTTTGCAAGGCTGCTGTGATGGCAAGACATCCAAAGAGTAAATTTAATAAAGTAAATACGTTAGGAATCTGTTTCATGGATCAAATGGATTTATTTTTCATGAAAAACTCAATTTCTTCAACGGTAATGGGTATATTTTTCATAAGATCCTTATTCCCTGTTTTGGTAATCCAGAAATTATTTTCAATCCGAATACCCATTTGTTCTTCCTGAATATAAATACCAGGCTCTACAGTAAAAACCATACCTGCTCTAATAGGTGCAGTTCTGGTTCCGATGTCATGCACATCAATACCAAGATGATGAGAAATGCCATGATATAGGTATTTCCTGTAAGCACGATTTTCAGGGTCTTCATTTTTAATATCAGATTTACGCAACAAACCAATTTTTTGAAAGACAATGGTTGCCTCATCTCCCACTCTTTCTGTATAATCAGCAATACTGATACCCGGCTTTAAAATACTTGCAGCATATTTATGCAAATGCAAACATGCATTATAAACCGTTTTTTGACGTCGTGTAAACTTTCCATTGACTGGTACAGTTCTGGTAAGATCTGCACAATATCGGCCGTACTCCGCACCAAAATCCATCAAAAGAAGATCACCATCTTTACACTCTTTGTTGTTTTCAATATAGTGAAGAATTCGCGCATTGTCACCGCTGGCGATGATAGAGCCATACGCAGGCCCTGTAGCTCTTTGAGATAGAAAAGAATGCCATATTTCAGCTTCAATCTCATATTCCTTCACACCGGGTCTGATAAAATGAAGCAGCCGCCGGAATGTCTTATCAGTAATGTCAATCGCTTTTTGCATCACTTCAATTTCCAACAAGGATTTAATTGATCTCAACTCTTTAATGATTTTGGCACTTCGTTGATATTCATGCAATGGGAAGCGCTCTTGCATCTGTTTCGCATACCGATAATCTCTAACCGGTATATGACTCGATTTACGATCATTCTCATTGGTATTCAGATAGATGGTTTCCGCAAGATGAATCCAAGGCTGCAGAAAAGCATCCGCACTGTCAAGCCATATGATTGTTTCTATACCTGAAATGGATTGAGCCTGTTCTTTCCTCAGTCGATAACCATCCCATTTTTCTTTGAATTCATTTGGACGAACCAACACCAATACTTCCCGAAATTTTACATCAGGATTATCCGGAAATAAAATCAACTGCGTATCTTCCTGCTGTATACCGGTTAGCCAATATAAATCACTATTTTGTTTAAATGTATGAAGTTGATCTGCATTAGAGGGCAATTCATCATTGCTGTTGAAGATTGCAATACTGTTCTTGCGCATTTTTTCAATGAATCGTCCGCGATTGGAAATAAAAATTTCAGGATTTAAAGGAAGATACTTCATTTTGTATTTTATGATTTGTACGTTTTAAATTGAGATACAATATCAACTATATTTTTGAACTTTACATTAAAATTCATTAAAACAATTTTAACAAATTATTTATTGAAAAATCATTTTACATTATATTATTCAGTCTAAAACAAATAGCAATTAAGCAAATATATTTTAAATATTTTTTAAAAAACTTTATCCGTTTCTGTTTTATTTTAAAAACATCACCCCTACCTTTGTATGAATTAAAAGACGATTGCCATGCCAGTAACTACTATTACTGAAGCCCCCGTAAAGGCTTTGGAAATGCTTGGTTTACATACAAGCCAAACAATTCATTATCAGAATTCCCCAACAGAATTAACCGAGCAAACCATCAAACGTCAGGAAGGCATGATCAGCGATACTGGAGCGCTTGTTATCAAAACGGGAGAATTCACAGGAAGAAGTCCTAAAGATAAATTCATAGTTAAAGATGAGTTGACCTCTGATACAGTTCACTGGAATGATTTCAATATCCCCATTGAAGAAAAATATTTTGATCAGCTGTACACTAAAATTCTCGCCCACCTTTCAAATAAGGAAATATGGGTCAGAGATTGCTATGCATGCGCAGACACTAAATATCGTTTACGCATTAGGGTAATCAATGAAAATCCATGGAGCAACCTTTTTGCATACAATATGTTTCTGAGGCCTTCGGAAAGCGAACTGGAAAATTTCATTGCAGACTGGCACATTATACAATCACCGACTTTTAAGGCAAACCCTGTTGAAGACGGTACAAGACAACACAATTTTGCCATTGTGAATTTTACAAAAAAAATCATCATCATAGGAGGGACAGGTTATACAGGAGAAATGAAGAAAGGAATTTTTACCATTCTCAATTATATCTTGCCTCATGAAAAAGATGTCTTGAGTATGCACTGTTCGGCCAACATGGGTAAGAGTGGTGA
>VERM01000188.1 GCA_018882645.1 Ferruginibacter sp. | reverse complement strand
GCCATCATTTGGCCCTCATGTACCAGGTCTTCCTATCAACAGACAGGAAACATGAAATGTCCGTGGCAAAAGACTCCCCAATTAAAGGCATGATCAACTCCAAACATTCCTAGTGCCCCCCAAACCCAATAAAGATGCATATCCAATTGAACTTAATATTTCATGATTCAGCAATTCTCTTTTAAAAAAACCTGAAAAAAATAAAATAAAAAATGCAGGAATTGCACAAAAAAACAAAGCCATTGAAACAATTTTCAAAGATGGTATTCCTGACAAATAGCGTTGAACCAAATTCACATTAAGTCCGTAACAGAAACTTGCGAGAATAATCAGGAAAACATGCAATAGATTTGAATGATGAATAATGTTTTTCTGGCTGAAAAAAAGCAATATACTTCCAAGAAATGCAACAGCTACGCCAAGAATCATATTTCCTGAAATTTGAGTGCGCCAAAAAACCATTCCGGTGAATAAGACAAAAACAGGTGTTAAGGAATTTAATGTCCCAGCCAAAGCACTGTCGACAGAGCCTTCGGCAATACAAAAAAGATAGGCAGGGAAAAAACTCCCCAGCAGTCCGGATAGAAATACCAGACCTAGCTTTTTTCGAGCTATTTCGGTTAAGGAAGAAATGAAAACAGGAAAAAGCACCAATCCGGAGGTGACAATTCTTATTGAGGCCACTTCAAAAGCTGATAAATTTTTGAGCCCTTCTTTCATTAATATAAAACTGCTTCCCCAGATAAAAGAAACTGAAAAAAATATGAGCCAATTGACTAATCTATTGTTCAATCAAAAAAATTATTGAGCAAAATTGGGTGTTTTAACTATAAAGTATAATTTTATTTTTTTAAACTTCAGACAAGTAACAATTTAAATTAACTGTTTATGGGATTTTTTAAAGATTTTAAATCCTTCATCATGAAGGGAAACATCGTTGAGCTGGCAGTGGCAGTAATTATAGGAGCAGCATTTGGCTCAATCGTATCTTCACTAGTAGATGATATCATTACACCATTGCTTCTTACACCTGCTTTAAAAGCTGCCGGTGTTGAGGAAATACAAAAACTGCATTGGGGAGCGGTAAAATACGGCAACTTTTTATCTTCAATCATCAAATTTATTATCGTCGCCTTGGTTCTTTTCTCCATTATCAAAACTATGAATGCCATCAAAAAGAAGGAGGATAAAAAACCTGAAGCAACGCCTGTGCCATCCTCTACAGATAAACTGCTGATGGAAATCCGGGATGCTTTAAAAAAATAGAACTTAAAGATCCCTTTACTAATTTAGAACCAAAAAATATTATAAAGAAAATGCACAAATTTTTAGTCTGTATTTTTTTGCTATCAATCCCATTTCAAATATTGGCTCAGGATGCAACCATACGAGCACTGAAAACCGAGGCTGAAAAGACCATAAAAAAAGATGCCGGTGACACATTAATGGTTCCCTGGAAAAAAGGAGGATTATTCAATTTCAACGTGAATCAGGGTTCTTTGAGTAATTGGGCAGCAGGCGGAGATAAGTTTTCATTTTCCATGAACGCCTATTTGAATCTTTTTGCTTTTTTTAAAAAAGGAAACCACTCGTGGGACAATTCTCTGGATCTTGCATACGGTATCGTTCAAACCACCAGTCTGGGCAGAAGAAAAGCGAGTGACAGAATCGAATTCACTTCAAAATATGGATATGCTATTTCCAAAAAATTAAATCTTACCGGTTTATTCAACCTCAGAACACAATTTGCGGATGGGTTTTCATACGAAAAAGATGCAACCGGTGTTGAAAGAGCCAGCCTGATTTCAAGACCATTTAGCCCAGCATTCATACTGCTTTCTCCAGGTGTGGATTACAGGCCTGCCGACTACTTGTCAATATTTCTTTCACCCGTTACCGGTCGCTGGGTTGTTGTGACTGATCCTATCCTAAATAACAAATATGGTGTGCCTGATGGTAATAAAGTAAAAGATGAGCTGGGTGCTTTTTTATCAATCAACTTCAGAAAAAAATTCAACAATAATCTTGAGTTGAAAAGCAAGATGGATTTATTTTCCAATTATAAGAACAATCCGCAGAATATTGATATTTTCTGGACCAATGTGCTTTCGGCTAAAATCACCAAATACATCAACTTCAATCTGAATGTCGATATGATTTATGATGATGACACCAAAAATGTTGTTCCCGGAAAAGGACCTGCATCCCAGTGGCTTCAGCTTATGGGCATAGGGTTTGCATATAACTTCAAATCCTATAAATCGTGAAAAACTTTCCCAACAAGGAGCTCCAAACACATTATCTTTGAAGTTTGGTTCCTAAAATAGAAAACATTGAGCAACAACCCATCATATCAGATTAAACTGGAGCAGTTCGAAGGTCCTTTTGACTTACTCCTGTTCTTTATAGAAAGAGACGAGCTTGATATCTATAATATCCCTATTACCAAAATAACGAACGATTTTTTGGATCATATTCACCAAACGGAGAAGCTCAATATAGAATTAAGCAGTGAATTTATTTTGTTCATCAGCACATTGATGCGCATCAAAGCAAAAATGCTGTTGCCCAGAAAAGAACTGGATGCGGATGGCAATGAGATTGATCCCAGAATGGAGCTGGTTGACAAGATTCTCGAATACAAAAAATACAAAGAAGCCTCACAAAAAATGGCCGAGATGGAAGCCATTCGTATGCTTATGCTGAAGAGAGGTAATGTACAGAAAGAAATTGCGCAAATAGGCGAAGAAGCCGGGGAGGGAACAGAAATCCAGGCGGTGACACTTTTCAAATTGATGAAGGCTTTTGAAAAGGTCATCCAACGCATACAGCAGCGCAATAACCGCCCGGTTCACACGGTGGTTCAGTACAATTATACAATGGAGGGCTGCCGCGATTACATGCTGGATATTTGCAGCAAAGAAAAAACACTTTCATTCGAAAGAATTTTTGAAGTCTGCGAGAACAGAATACATGCTATTTTTCTCTTCCTCAACATGCTGGAGCTTGTTCAGCAGAAATTTCTGCAGATATTGGTGGGCGAAGGAAAAAACAATTTCATTATTGAGTATAATGAAAACAGAGAAGAGGACATCAACATTCCACTAACGCCCGAAGATTTCAGTCATTTGAATTAGGCCTTCATCAGAAATCGCAATAAATCAAACTCCAAATGTTCATATTCTGATTTTTAGATAGTAGATTTTTATATAAGTAAATTATCCAACTTCATTCCTTGAGAAGGTTGTACAAGTTGATACCTGATTGAACATTTTTATTTTTTTAAATTAGATTATTGATTAATTTGGCAAATTGAAATATAAATTAGAAAAATTATAAATTACTTTTATGAGAAAATTACTTTTCATTTTATTTTTATTGCCAATTTTTTCATCAGCACAAAATAGGCAACGCAGACCACCCAGAGACTCTGCTGATATTTTTTTAAAAGAATATAATAAACTATTGGAACAAAATATCGACTCTTTCTACAAAAGTCCAAGGGTTATGGAGCTGATAAAAAAAAGAATAAAACTTGCAAATAGCAGAAATAATTATGCGGGCAATATTTTGTTTTTTGATATTTGTCATTCAGATTATACAAAATTTAATACCGCAATTTCATCTTTAGGGTTTTCGCCATTAAATTAAATAAGCACAAGATTAGGATTTGGAGTTTGTGGAAAACATGGAAATTCGATGTATGAATTTGATTTTTTCATAGCTGGATTCAACAATAAAACAAGCAAATCGAATGAAACAATAAGAACATCTCTTTCTAATTTTATTCAATTTGAGTTAGGCTACGACATACTTAACAGCGAGAGATTTAGTTTGTATCCATATGCAGGACTTTCATTGAGAAATTCAACTTTAAAGTATAATAAATCTGGACAAGACAATGCCAGTTTTACGAATATAACGAATATGAGAACTGATGAGAATAGTCTTACTACAAACTCATCAAGATTAGG
>VERM01000187.1 GCA_018882645.1 Ferruginibacter sp. | reverse complement strand
AGCCACAACCTGTACATTTTTCGGATGCCTTTATGCTTCTCCCGAAAAATTTGGCGCCAAGCTTTTCAACTTCCCCAAAGTATGAAAGGAATCTATCAATAAGAAATGGCTTCGTTCTTATCACGGTTCCATGTTCCAAGTCGTCGACGATGGCCTTTACTTTTTGAGGCAGTATATCCAATAACAATTTAGCCAAAGATTTTTGTGTGGCAACAAAACTGTAAAGAACCAATAATAAAAATAATTGTTTTCTCATTATTTTAGGTTTACTCATACACAAATCAGATTTGTAAAGATTACTACATTTCAAAACTCAAAACCTGCTATGATTGATTTTTCATCAGCCAGCCAACAGCCATGGTTCCATAAACATAAAGCAAAATAAACAATTTTTTTAGATTTTTTTTAACTTAGTTTTCCCTTTGTTGTAAAATTTACATATTGAAGAAATGCCACATTCATTGCATTTTGGGCTCCTGGCTAAGCAAATATACCTTCCATGCAGAATTAGCCAGTGATGTGCTTTGTGAATCAAATCATCCGGGATATTTTTTATCAGTTGTTTTTCTGATTGGTATGGGGTTTTTGTGTTATTTGTAAGCCCAATTCTGTTGCTTACTCTAAAAACATGCGTATCTACTGCCATATTGGGCTGTTTGTCTATTACCGAGGTAATAACATTGGCGGTTTTTCTTCCGACTCCTGGCAACAATACTAGATCATTTACCGTCATTGGTACGTTTCCGCCAAATTGATCTATGAGCATTTTCGCCATTCCAATCAAATGTCTTGATTTGTTATTGGGATAGGAAATACTTTTAACTAAGAATAATACATCTTCAAATGAAGCGTTACTCAAACTCCGGGCATCCGGAAATTTTTGAAATAAACCGGGAGTAACCAGATTCACTCTTTTGTCTGTACACTGTGCCGATAAGATTACGGCAACCAACAGCTGAAAAGGGTTTTCGTATAATAGTTCTGTTTCTGCCTCAGGATTATTTTTTTCAAAATAGGCAATAAATTGGTCGTATCTTTCTTTTTGAGTCATAAAAAAACCGTTTCATCAATTGAAACGGGAATCAAGTAAATGTATTGAAATCATCATTGCATTTCGCTATTCATAGCATACTCCAAAATCAAATCGACAGATTTTTTTGAGGGGGAATAATTCACATCATTGAGTGTTGACTGAACCTCTTTTATTTGGAGAAATTCCTGGTTCAAATCCGGATTGTCAGACAAAGCAGATTCAATGGCCTCCATTTTTTCAGAATCACATTCTTTGTACAAAAATTCCAATAAATCTTCAGTGCTGAAACTTTTCATCTTATTGAGAGCATTGGTTAATATTGATTGTTATCCAGCATAAAACGATGAAAAAAAAAAAATATTGTATGCATAATCAAAATTTTTATAATAAAACCTATTCTGATTCCTGTACAATAAAAAGGTCTTCATTGTCTTTTTTCATCATATATTTCTCTCGGGCGTAGCGCTCAACAGTCAAGGCACTGCTCTTAAGTGAATTTAATTCGTTTTTGGTTTGACTGATTTTCTTTTTCAATTCTGCTTCTGTATTTTCCAGATTTTGCAGTTTTGTTTTCCTTTCATAAATCAAACCCCAATCTTTTGGATCAAAAAATGACATCCAAATAATGAATGTAGCACCTACAATAAAGTATCTGTTTTTTAATATTTGAATTAGCGTATGCAATGGGTTCAATTCGATATTATTTTGTTCAGGTGTGTATTTTTGTTTTAAAATTTATGTTGTGACCAAAATACACATTTTCAGTTGGCAAGAACTTATCTATGTGTACGTTACAAGTTATCTTATTTATGCTTTTTCCCAAAATTTATTTTTCCGGATGGATATTTACCTCCATCAGCAAGAATTTCTTCTATCCTGATGAGCTGATTGTATTTCGCCATACGGTCACTTCTGGATGCTGATCCGGTTTTTATCTGACCGCAGTTTAAAGCAACAGCCAAATCCGCTATTGTACTGTCTTCTGTTTCACCACTTCTGTGACTCATGATGGTATTGTAGCCATTATGCTGAGCCATGGTTACTGCATTAATCGTTTCAGTCAGAGTTCCTATCTGATTTACTTTAACCAGTAAGGCGTTGGCCGTATTTTCTGCAATCCCCTTTTCAAGTCTCTTTACATTGGTTACAAAAAGATCGTCACCAACAAGTTGACATTTGCTGCCGATAGTATCGGTTAAGTATTTCCAGCCCTTCCAGTCGTCTTCAGCCATTCCATCTTCGATAGATACAATCGGATATTGTTTAACCCAACTTTCCCAGTATTTAACCAGTTGTTCACTGCTCAGTTTTTTTCCATTGCTCTTGTGGAAAATGTATTTTTTTTCCTTGGCATTCCATAATTCGCTGTTTGCTGCATCCATAGCGATGGCAACCTGACTTCCGGTTTTATAACCCGCAGCCTGAATGGCGGTAAGGACAGTTTCAATGGCTTCCTCGTTGCTTTGTATATTGGGAGCAAAACCTCCCTCGTCTCCTACATTTGTGCTATACCCCTTTTTCTTAAGCACGGTTTTAAGAGCATGGAAAATCTCAACACCCCATCTCAATCCTTCACTGAATGTTTTTGCTCCCACCGGCATAACCATAAATTCTTGAAAGTCTATTTTATTATCAGCATGAGCTCCTCCATTTAATATGTTCATCATGGGAATAGGAAGCACGTTTGCATTGGTGCCACCAATATACCGATACAAAGGAAGATTAGCTTCTAAGGCCGCAGCTTTCGCAACAGCAAGGCTTACAGCAAGCATGGAATTCGCTCCAAGCTTAGATTTATTTTCAGTTCCATCCAGTTTAATCATAAGGTGGTCTATGCCGGTCTGATCAGCTATATCCCATCCGAGCAGTTTTTCTGATAAAGTATTGTTTACATTTTTTACAGCTTTCAATACGCCTTTTCCTACATAAACTTTTTTATCATTGTCTCTTAATTCAACTGCTTCATGAATACCAGTGCTGGCACCGCTGGGAACAGCAGCTCTTCCTAAAAATCCGTTTTCTGTCAATACATCAACCTCAACTGTAGGGTTTCCTCTGCTGTCTAAAATCTGGCGGGCATGAATGGATGCAATGTAACTCATAGTGATTTTTTAGTTTATGAATAAGTTTTGTGTCGCAATTTACTAATCTTTCGCGATGTCAACAAAATGCTTCTAAGTAAGTTGTGCTGGATGAATAACCTGAATATCATGGCATAAAATGCGCATAAGAGGAGGTTCATACCAAGCCGGAATGATCTTTCAGGGTATACATGTGGCTAAAATTCAAAACTGAATAAAAACATAAATTAAAGCACAGGATTAGAAAAAAGTTGCCAGAAAAAAAATATCAGGTCGTTAACGTCTTGAAAATTTCTTCAAGGTTTTCTGAAGTAGATTGTATCGAAAGTATATTCAAATCTTTTCCCAGACTGATTTTCAGTATTTCTTTTTTTAATTTTTCCGGGTTTCCGGTATTAAATCTGAATGTATTGTCGGATATTTTTTCAATTGCTTCGACATATGGTATGCCATTGAGAATATCTTGTTTCAAATTATTTTCAAAAGAAACGATTACATACTCTTTACGTTGAGTTGCCTTTTTAAGGTTCTGCAAAAGGTCATCTGCAACAATATGCCCCTTGTTGATTATAATTACTCTTTCACATATAGCCTCCACTTCCTGCATAATATGGGAAGAAAATAAAATTGTTTTTTGCTCTCCCAGTTTTTTTATAACCTGACGAATCTCAACAATTTGATTGGGATCAAGACCAGAAGTAGGCTCATCAAGTATCAACACTTCTGGATTATGAATCAAAGCTGCAGCGAGCCCCACACGTTGTTTATATCCTTTGCTGAGCGCTCCGATTTTTTTATGCGCTTCCGGATGTAGTCCAACCAGAGCAATGACTTCCTCTATTCGCTCTTTTTTCTTCTTCAGTCGGTGAATGTTCGCAAGAAAGCCAAGG
>VERM01000186.1 GCA_018882645.1 Ferruginibacter sp. | reverse complement strand
GTACTATTCATCCTGAAGAGGCAGTTAAACAAGCCAGCCGTATACTGATTCAGCATTTGATGATCATCACAGATGAGAACATCACTTTTGATACAAAAGAAGATAAGAAGGAAGATCTGGTTGATGAACAAACTTTACAATTGCGTAAAATGCTGAAAACGCCATTGGAAGATCTGGATCTTTCTGTACGTGCTTTCAATTGTTTAAAAGCAGCAAAAATCAACTCTTTAAGCGAATTGGTTCAGTATGAACAAGAAGATCTGATGAAGTTCAGAAACTTCGGACAGAAATCTTTAAGTGAAATTGATCAGGTGCTTCATGAAAGAGGATTGAGCTTCGGAATGGATCTTAGTAAGTTGAAATTAGATGATGAATAATGGGAGTTAAAAGTTGAAAGTTAAAAGTAAAAATTCTACTTCATACTTTTCACTTTCGACATTGTACTTTCTACTTTTATATAACCTCCCTGTAATTCCTGACACGGTACAGGGTTAAAACCAAATAGTCATGCGTCACGGAAATAAAAATAACAATCTTAGCAGAACCGCTTCTCACAGAAAAGCACTTCTTAAGAATCTGGGAAGTCAATTGATTGTTCACAAAAGAATTACTACTACGCTTGCCAAAGCCAAGGCTTTGCGTACGTATATCGAACCATTGATTACCAAAACTAAGTCTAGCGACAACAAAGAGCAAATTATGCACAATCACAGAATTGTTTTCAGCTATCTGCACGATAAGCAAGCTGTGAAAGAATTGTTTACCGTTGTTGCGCCTAAAGTTGCTGGTCGTCCCGGAGGCTATACACGTATTATCAAATTGGGAGCCAGAACAGGTGATAATGCTGAATTGGCAATGATTGAGTTGGTTGATTTCAATGAAGTATATGGCAAGGGGACTGCAGCAGCAGCTGAGCCAGCTAAGAGGACTCGTCGTTCCGGTGGTAAGAAGAAAGCTTCTGCCGATACATCTTCTGTCGAGCAGGCGGAAATCGTTGAAACGCCTGAAGCGTCCTCAGATACTATATCTGAAGAAAGCAAAGAAGCTTAATTTGATTATAACCGCCCCGATTTATCGGGGCTTTTTTTTATGTTTTTTTATTCAGCTTAGTTTGTTTTTCTTTGTAATGATATGTTCCGGTATCCTGTGTAGATTTTCTAAAATAATCTTTTAACCCATAAACTAGTTTGAATTTTACTCATGGTCAAATCAGATTCAATAAAGCAGAAAGCGGTTTTGATTTTGGAAGACGGAACGATTTTTCATGGTAAGGCTTTTGGAATTGCCGGAATGGCATCCGGCGAAATCTGCTTCAATACCGGAATGACAGGATATCAGGAGGTTTTTACAGATCCCAGTTATTACGGACAGATACTGATTATGAATAATGCCCATATTGGCAATTATGGCATCAAAGCTGATGATGTGGAGAGCGATGGTATTAAAGTAAAATCAGTAATTGGGCGAAATCTTGAAAATCAATATAGCCGTTTTCTTGCTGAAGGGTCTTTACAGGCATATTTTGAAAAAAATAAAATTGTGGCAATCAACGAAGTGGATACAAGGGCTTTGGTTGCACACATCAGAACAAAAGGTGCAATGAATTGCATAGTGTCTTCAACAGAATCAGACGTAGATGCGTTGAAAAAAAAGCTGAAGGACACACCTTCAATGAATGGTCTCGAGCTTGCTTCTACGGTAAGTACTGCCGAGCCCTATACGCTTGGCAACGAAGCGAGTGATCTGCGTATTGCCGTTATTGACTTTGGTGTGAAAAAGAATATTCTAAATTGCCTGGTTGAACGTGGCGCCTATGTGAAAGTTTTCAACGCCAAAACATCTTTCAATACGCTAAATGAGTTTAAACCTGACGGATACTTTATCAGCAACGGCCCCGGAGATCCGGCGCCAATGGATTATGCAGTTGAAACAGTGAAACAGATTCTTTCATACGATTTGCCCTTATTTGGTATTTGTTTAGGCCATCAATTACTGGCGAGAGCGAATGGTATACCTACATTTAAAATGCATCATGGGCACAGGGGATTAAATCATCCTGTGAAAAATATTATCTCCGGCAAATCTGAAATCACTACTCAGAATCATGGATTTGGTGTAGATCCTGAAGCAGTCAAGAAAAGCAATCATGTCGAAATTACTCACGTTAATCTAAATGATGGTAGTATTGAAGGAATAAGGGTAAGAGGGAAGAAAGCCTTTTCTGTACAATATCATCCGGAGGCAACGCCAGGCCCGCATGACAGCAGATATTTGTTTGATGATTTTATTTCAATGATCAGGAGTAACTGAAATGATCATTACCGCCAAAAAAATAAACACGTACAAAATATGAAAATTGCCATAATCAACGGACCCAATCTCAATTTGCTTGGCAAGAGAGAGCCATCAGTATATGGTACCGAGTCTTTTGAAGAATTTTTATCTTATCTGAGGAATAAGTACAATGGCATTGACTTCAGCTACTATCAAAGTAATGTGGAAGGAGAAATCATTAACGAGTTGCATCGGGTAGGTTTTGATCATGATGGAATCATCTTTAATCCCGGTGGATATACTCATACATCTGTAGCCATTGGTGATGCGGTTGCCGCTATTTCTTCTCCAGTCATTGAAGTGCATATATCGAATGTATATGCCAGAGAGGAGTTCAGAAAGCATTCATTTGTTTCACCCAAAGCAAAGGGTATTATCAGTGGGCTGGGACTCAAGGGCTATGAGTTGGCTCTTACTTATTTTCAGGATTGAAATTGTGTGCTATTTCAACTTCCATTTTCTAATCAGCTTTTCTGTATTCTTTTTCAGGATTTCGAAATCAGATTGCTCTTTTGATATAAAACTATTGTCTTCAATTTTGCCGATTACTTCCAGCATCTCTTTGTTATTGTCATAAACCATTTTCCTGAAAGGGCTTGTATAATCTTTTTCCCTTGCATTGTAAATGCCAGCATTCATCCATTCTCTGGTCGCAATCATCTCTTTCAATAAAGCCTTAAAAACAGTTGGAGTAAAATCCTTATGCTTAATGTTTAATAGTTCGAGTAGCCCGCTATATGCATGCTGTAAAATATTCTTCCGGTAAGCAGCACCCTGATCCTGATAGAATATATGTACATCTTCCCAGCTTTTTATTTTATTGGATTTTATTCCTGACTTAAGTTTTTCCACTGCATCTTCCTCAATCAGTTGTCCTCCTATGTTGATCCATTTATTTCTTTTACTGCGAAATTTTAATGAACTTTTGAATGCGTCGAAATTTTCAAAATTATTTCTATTAATATGCTCAAGAAAATTCTTGCATGCATAGAGTTTGATCATTTCCTGAAAAATCTTAATCGCCTGAGGAATTTTGGTGATGAGAGTAGGTCTTTTTGAATTTTCCCAGCCATCAATAGCGGCTTCTCCGTTTTCATTGACCGCGAGTTTATTAAAAAAATCAACAGCATCAAACATTTCATTGATGGTATCGGGAGCAAGATAATCGTACTCAATCAACTGTGTTTTAATTGTTCTGTTATCTCGGTCATTATATTTTTGAGCATTTCTTGCCAGCGCATACATATTGTACTTAAACCAGTAAGCAGGAATGACAATCAACCGGTCGTTTGCCACATCATTACTGATCAAACAAAAGGGTACAGGGATTTTGAGTTCACTTGGGTAATCACCTTTAGCCAAAATAGTAAACGATGCAAATTTAGAATTGTGTTTAAGGCTGACACAAAGTCCGGGCCAGAATCCTCTTCCAGCAACAATTTCTCCATCCGCACTTCGGCTGTTATGATTGCTGCCTATGGTAGCTCCTGCAGCAATATTGCTCTGTCCCATCAATAGAGCAGCACAAAGTAAAGAATTATTGTGATGTTGTTCGTGGGCAGGGAAAATCATGGTATTCAAAACCTCACAACAGGAGATGGTTGAATTGTTGCCCAAGTAGGAGTTGATAAGCCTTGCTCCATATTTTAACTGTGAGTGCGAAGCGGTGATGAAG
>VERM01000185.1 GCA_018882645.1 Ferruginibacter sp. | reverse complement strand
ACGTTACCCAACGCATTGTTTTTTTGAGACGATGCAGCAGTAACATATTCGTCTACATCTTTCTTTATGATTCTGCCACCATCTCCGGAGCCATTTAATTTGCTGATGTCAATGCCTTTTTCTGCAGCAATCTTTTTTGCAAGCGGTGATGCCTTGATTCTATCATCACCTGAAGCTGCAGATGGCTCAGTTGTTGAAATGCTTGTTTTTTCAAGGTTTGGTGAGGATGCAACAGTAGCTTTTTGAGTGGTTGTAACGGCCTGAGAGGAAATGCCCGATTTTTCGGCAGCTACAAATGCGGATACATCCGTTCCTTTTTTGCCTATGATGGCAATTATCTCATTAATTTTTGCAGCGTTACCTGCATCTACGCCAATGTATAAAAGCGTACCTTCTTCATAGCCTACCACTTCCATAGTAGCTTTATCAGTTTCAACTTCGGCCAATACATCATCAGATTTGACCAAATCACCAATTTTTTTATTCCAGGAAACAATTTTTCCTTCTGTCATCGTATCACTCAACAAAGGCATTCGGATTACTTTGGCCCCTTCAGGTAAAGATGCGTTTGCGGACTCAACTTTAGCTGTGGGAGTTGATGCGTTTTCAGTTTTACTTACTTCAGTTGCAGTTTGGTTTGATTCAAGGAGTTTTTTAAAATCTTCTCCTTCTTTACCTATGATGGCAAGTAGCCCGTCAACTTTTACAGCTTTACCTGCTTCCACACCAATGTATAATAACGTTCCTTCATTGTAACTTTCCAGTTCCATCGTGGCCTTATCTGTTTCCACATCAGCCAGTACATCACCCGGTTTTACTTTATCTCCCACTTTTTTATTCCAACTCACAATTACACCTTCCGCCATGGTATCACTCAATCTGGGCATTTTAATTACCTCTGCCATATATTTATTTTTCTTTATTTATAAAATCAAGTTCGAAATTACGCCAAAAACAGTAAAATCTAATCGCAGGGTTGACACAAAAGATTAAAAAGGAAAAAAAATTAAACAAATTCTGCAGGCTTTCTAATAATCAAGATCCAGCTTTAATCTGTCTTTCAACTCCAGAAGCAAAGGATACTGTTCCGCAAGTTGAGTGAAAAAGGCTTTTGTGTTTAAAGGTTTCGGCCCTTCTTCCTTATGATTTTCTTTTTCTTCGAGAATAAGCTGATATTTTATATGACGGTTATTGAAATACAATTGGATATGATCCAATAAGAAAGCTCTTTCGGATTCAATGAATTTAAATTGTATGCTATTTTCGGCAATGACTTCGAAATTGTTGTCATCAATGCAATTCAGCTTTGCCAGTTTAAAATTGGTTACGGCAGAGTGATTTTGTCTTGAGACCAGCATTTCGATAAATTGATTCCATGCGAGTTCAAGTGTTGGCAAAGAGAGCGGATTCGCTCTTTGTTCAACATTATTCTTTTGAGCGATTTGCTGTCTGATTTTACCAAGTGTTGCGATTTTGGTAATCGGTTTATCTTTAGACGCATCATCAGGGGTCTTAGGTGCAGTTGGAACAACGACCTTTTGAATTTCTCTGACAGGTTCTTCAATATAGAGTTTTGCTTCCTCGGTCTTTTGTGAGACTCTGACTTTATTTTTCTCTTCCTTGAATAACGAGACGGGTAGCGATTTGAATGAAATGGTTTTTGAGATGTCAGTCAGTTTTTTTTTTTCAAAAGCATCTTCGTTTATGCTAATGCGTAATGCCTGTTTAAGATAGGCAAGTTTGATCAACAATAATTCAACATGAAGTTTTTTATTTCGAGATAGTTTATATTGAACAATCGATTCATTTAGAATATTCAGTGCGGCAATCAGCCATCCCGTATCCACTTTTTGGGCAAAGTCAAGATATTTTGCTTTAAAATCTTCGGCAACCTCAAGCAACACAGCGGCTTTCGGATCTTTGCTGACCAGTAGGTTTCGGAAAAATTCGGAAAGTCCCTCCAGTAAAGTGTCTCCTTCGAATCCTTTTTGATTGATTTCATCAAACAAAAGTATCGAGTCTGTCAGATGTTGTTGCTGAAACAGATCCAACAGCTTAAAATAGTAATCTTCATCGAGTATGTTCAGATGTTCTAATGTATTGGTGTAAGTGATTTTGCCACCGGTAAAGCTCACGATTTTATCTAGTATGCTGAGCGCATCCCTCATGCATCCTTCACTTTTCTGAGCAATCAGATGCAAGGCTGTTTTTTCGGCGTCCACATCTTCTTTTTCTGCTATTTCCTGAAGATGTTCCGTAGTGTCATTGATGGTGATTCTCTTGAAGTCAAAAATCTGGCATCGGCTCAGGATGGTTGGTAGAATTTTATGTTTTTCAGTAGTTGCCAGTATGAAAATGGCATAGGAGGGAGGTTCTTCAAGTGTTTTGAGAAATGCATTGAAGGCAGCTGTACTCAGCATATGGACCTCATCTACAATGTACACTTTATATTGTCCTGCCTGCGGGGCAAATCTAACCTGATCCACCAATGCTCTTATATCGTCAACCGAATTGTTACTTGCTGCATCTAATTCGTGTATGTTGAATGAGGTTCCGTTATCGAAAGAAACACAGCTGTTGCATTTGTTACAAGCCTCTCCATTTTTTGTTCTCTTCTCGCAGTTGATTGTCTTTGCCAGAATCCTGGCACAGGTAGTTTTGCCGACACCTCTGGGCCCTGTAAAAAGAAATGCATGAGCGAGCTGGTTATTATTGATCGCATTTTTAAGCGTAGTTGTAATATGAGACTGACCAACGACGGTACTGAAGTTTTGTGGTCGGTATTTTCTCGCGGAAACTATGAATTTTTCCATAAAAAATTAAGGCTGATTTGGACAGCCGGCTAAAAACAAATTTAATCTTTATCTTCTTAACTCCGATATGATGGGGTGTTTTTTAAATGGTTTGCTTGAATCAAACAAATACCTGTAAGTTGTCAATTTTCGAGAGATGTTTACATTTCCGAGTCCTTTTGCCAGATTGAGCATTTTGGGGTTGAAATCTCCGATCCATTGTAATTCATATTCTGTGTAAGCAGATTGTCCATTTTGTATGTTTTCGGCAACAGACCCTATCATAAAAGAATCAATTCCTTTGCCCTGAAATTCAGGAATTACCCCGAATACAATTCCTGTTAATTTTCGGTTTGTTTTTGTCTTTTTTAACCATAAAAAATAGAATTTTTGTAGAAAGTTCCATTTGCCTTTAAGGTATTTAAACCATTGATTGAGATCCGGCAGATTGACAAAAAATCCGATGGGTTTTTCATTGTAATATGCGAAGCAAATCGCTTTTTCATCCACAACACGTTGCATTTTTTTAAAAAAAATCAGTGCTTGGTCTTTGGAGATTGTTTTCATCCCATCATGACCTGCCCATGCGGAATTGTACACTTCGCTGAAATCTGCTGCCAGTGAACGAATTTGTTTTCTTTTAAATGGTTTGCATGAGTAGCCGGGCGTTTGTTTGATTGAAAGATACTTGTGTAAAATCTTATCCTGTATTTTCTCCTGAGGATTCATTCCCATACAAAGCTGTTCATAAAAAGGTTGAAATCCATATTTTTCAAATAAATCTTTATAATAGGGTGGATTGTAGTTCATGCCGTAAAGCGGAGAATGAAATCCTTCGGTAACAAGCCCCCACCAGTTGTTTCTTTCTCCAAAATTGATCGGTCCGTCCATCGCTTCCATCCCGTTATCTGCCAGCCAATGTCTGGCAGAATCAAATAACAGGTTGGCTGTTTGCTGATGATTAATGCATTCAAAAAAACCAATTCCCCCAACAGGAACATCATCGCCTTTATTTTTATATTTTTTATTGACGAAAGCAGCTATCCTGCCAAGCGGCAAGTTATGTTCATCCACCACTATCCAGCGACTTAATTTTCCAAATCTGAAAGCTTTATTTTTTTGGGGGTCAAAAACATCAAGAATATCTTTATCAAGCGGTCTTATCCAACTTGCATCATCCTTATAAATTTGAACAGGTAGGTGTAAAAAAACGGCGGCGCTTTTACGGTCGGATACAGGCAGGATTTGCATGGGGTAAATGTA
>VERM01000184.1 GCA_018882645.1 Ferruginibacter sp. | reverse complement strand
TATCTGTTTATGGTAATACCAGGGGTGAAGATGCCTACTGCTCTGGCAGCTATGATTCTGCCAAACTGCAGGCCCTGCTCAGCTTCGGGAACAGCATTTCCAACAATCACATCGTCTATTCGTTCGGGTGACAATTGAGGTACGGAAGCCATCAATCCTTTGATGAGTTCAATAGCAAGATCGTCCGGACGAGTGAAACGAAAGCCCCCCTTTTTACTTTTTGTGACTGCCGTTCTGTACCCGGCAATGATATAGGCTTCCTGTTGCATAAAAGAAAATTAAAGCAATAAAATCAAATCAACAATAGTAATTCATCATCAAAGTTATTGCATAACGCTCACAAATGAGCCTCAACAAACTCTTTAGCTGTATCATAATAAATGTAATTTTGCACCGTATGTATAAAATCGTTCGTTCAATTCTTTTTCTGTTTGATCCTGAACGCGTTCACTATTTCTCAATGAATGTATTAAAATTGATTTGTAAAAGTCCATTCATAAAAAAACGCATTCAAAAAACCTTTTCCTCTCCTGAGCTCAATCCGACATGTGTTTTCAATCTGCAATTTTCAAATCCTGTTGGACTTGGTGCAGGCTTCGATAAAAATGCACTTTACCTCAACGAGCTGGAATCACTGGGATTTGGTTTTGTGGAGATTGGAACTGTAACCCCTCAGCCGCAAACGGGAAATGAAAAACCCCGCCTTTTCAGGCTGCAGAAAGACAAGGCATTAATAAACCGCATGGGATTTAATAATGACGGAGCAGCCATTATTGCTGAAAGAATGGCGACATGGAGAGCAAAAGATGGACAACATTCAAGTCTGATTGTCGGAGGAAATATTGGTAAATATAAAAATACTCCCAATGAGGAGGCCTGGAAAGATTATGAAATCTGTTTCAATGCCCTTCATGAATACGTGGATTATTTTGTAGTGAATGTAAGCAGTCCCAATACGCCCGGACTCAGAGCGCTACAGGAAAAAGACAGTTTGCAGCAAATATTTTCAGTTTTGCATTCATCCAATCAAAAAAAGAAACAACCTAAGCCCATTTTATTAAAAATAGCTCCGGATTTAAACAAAGATCAGACCAATGAAATCATTTCACTGGCAATTGAAAGCAAGCTGGACGGACTGATTATATCCAATACTACCATCAGCAGAGAAAATCTTCTGGAATCAAATGAAAAAATTAAAAAGATCGGTGCGGGCGGATTAAGCGGCTTGCCTCTAAAAAATAAAAGCACTGAAATGATAGACTATATTCATAAAAAATCAGAAGGGAAAATAGTGATTATTGGGAGCGGTGGGATTTTCAGTGGCAAAGATGCAGAAGAAAAAATCATGGCAGGAGCATCTCTGATTCAGGTATGGACGGGATTTGTATATGAAGGCCCTTCTATCGTGAAAAAAATAAACAAATACTTAGTAAACAACAAATAAATGGAACATCTATTCACATCCGAAAGCATCATTAGTTTTATCATACTTGTCATCCTGGAAGTGGTACTGGGAATCGACAATGTGATTTTTGTAAGCATCATCATGAGTCGACTTAAAACAATGAAAGAAGAAAAAAGAGCAAGAATGATTTGGATGATTACCGGAATCATTTCAAGAAGTTTATTACTGATGGGTCTGGGCTGGTTACTGGCACAAAAAGGACATCCGGTACTGACAATTTATGGAAAAGGTTTTGATATTGCAGCACTGGTCATGCTCTTCGGAGGATTGTTTTTGATATACAAATCCGTAATGGAAATTCATGCAAAACTGGAAGGCGAAGATCCAAATGCTGACAACAAAAATAAAACTCACATCACCCTATTTAAAGCAATTTCACAGATCATGATTATTGATGCCGTATTTTCTTTCGACAGTATCATCACCGCGGGAGGAACAGCCAAGCATATTGAGATCATGATAGCGGCAGTAGTCATCGCAATGCTTGTGATGTTTTTATTCAGCCCGTCGATTTCTGCATTTATTCACAAACACCCCACGCTGAAAATGCTGGCGTTATCTTTTCTGGTGATGATAGGACTGAGCCTGATAATGGAAGGTTGGGATGCAGAAGCAGCGCATCAACTCAAACTCAAAAATTATATTTATTTTGGTATGGCTTTCTCATTTACTGTTGAAATGCTCAATATGTTGATGAGAAAGAAAATGAGCAAAAAAAGAGTCGTTGAACTGAATGAACCTAAATTAGAAAAACAGGAAAAAGAAAATTGAATCTGCTATGTCAAACAAAGCATGGTTGCAGCTACCACACCGGCGGTTTCTGTTCTTAATCTGTTAGTTCCCAATGAAACGGGAGTGAAGCCATTCGAAAAAGACAATGATATTTCCTCTTCTGTAAAATCTCCCTCGGGACCAATCATTACCAAAGTATTTGCATTTATGCTTTTGATACTGACTTTAGTATTATCCTCATTGCAATGAGCAATTAATTTTGTGGAAAAATCACTTGCGGTGACGATGGATTCGAATGGCATCGGCTCTCGCAACATCGGCAAATAGGATTGGCCAGATTGAAGCATTGCACTGATGAGAATATGATTGAACCTTTCATATTTGAATTGCTGTCTTTCGGTTCTCGTACACATCAAGGGGATAATCTCCGAAACACCGATCTCGGTTGCCTTTTCAAGAAACCATTCAAACCGGCCGGTATTTTTCACCGGAGAAATGGCTATTGCAACCGGGTATGGTCTTGGATAAAAAAATTGAGAGAATTGTTTTTTGACAATGCATTTTTTCCTGTGATCATCTATAATCTCAACCATTGCGACTGTCCCCTGCCCATCTGTGAGCTCTAGCAATGCTCCTGTTTTCATCCGCAAAACCTGAATGATATGTTTAGATACATCTTCGTTCAATTGGATCAGATCAGAAGATTGCCGCAGTGTTTTTTCATAAAAAAGAGGCAGACTCATTTCAAGGAATTAACGGTAATTCGTTTATCAAAACTACATTGCATTGTCATCTTCGAATGTATCATCATTCATTTTACTTCCTTTCTGAATAAACATTCTGGCTCCTTCATTACCGCCTCCGGCAATCGGGCGCCAGTTGCCCTCAGTTGGCAAAGCAGAATCAAAATTTCCGCCGCTATCATCCTCAATAAACTTTTGAATGTGAAGAAGAGCTTTCAGTTTGATGGTTTCAAGACTCCCATTACGGTGCTTGGCAATTTTGACATGGGTTTCACCCTTATTACTATCCCCGAAGGCATCGGTGTTGATGTCGTAGTATTCAGGGCGATAAAGAAACATGACCATATCGGCATCTTGTTCAATTGCTCCGGACTCACGCAAATCACTCAATTGAGGCATTTTATTTCCCTCTTTTCTTTTTTCCACCTCACGGCTCAATTGCGACAATGCGATGATGGGGACCTGCAATTCTTTTGCCAGACCTTTTAGGTCTCTAGAAATTTTACTGATTTCCTGCTCACGGTTGCTGTTGCGATCTCCGCTACCACTCATCAGTTGAAGATAATCAATAATAATAATACCGACGTTGTGTTTGTTTTTCAGACGACGACATTTGGCTCTAAGCTCGAAAATATTCAAGGCCGCGGAGTCATCTATAAAAATAGGAGCCTTACTTAATTTGTCGATGCCTCTTTTATAGAGTTGTTTCATTTCATGTTCCTCCAATCTGCCACGGGATATTTTTTCCAGCCAAATTTCACTCTCCGCACTTAAAATCCGCTGTACAAGCTGGGAGCTGCTCATCTCCAGACTAAAAAATGCAACGGCAGATGGTTTGGTCGGATGCATGGCTGCACTGCGGGCGAGGTTGAGGGCAAATGCGGTTTTACCCACGGATGGGCGCGCTGCCAGTATGATCAAATCGGTTGGCTGCCAACCGTAAGTTATTTTATCCAGCGAAGGGAATCCGGTTGGTACACCGGTGATATCTTCCTCACGGTTACGCATATCCTCAATTCGCGTAATCGTTTTCATAAGCACATTATCAATGGTATCGAAATTTCTGCGGAGGTAGCTGTTGGTGATTTCAAACAATTTGCCCTCGGCTTTATCCAGCAT
>VERM01000183.1 GCA_018882645.1 Ferruginibacter sp. | reverse complement strand
GTTCATAACCCTGCCATCTTCAATATATCCAATGGTTGACCTGGAGCCGTCCATCAAGCGCTGTGCTTTCAGAAAAATGGAACATGACAGAAAAAATACTGTAATTATAAAATTTTTCATGTCTAAAGATGGTGATTTAAGATTCTGATTGTTTTTTCTTTGATGAAAATACCTTGTAAATTACATACAATATCAAGATAGACAATAAAACTAATTTTCCTCCTATTCTTTCCCAAAAGGATAACTTGTATTCTTCCGGTAAAGTGATTCCCGCCTTTTGTGCTAATTGATTTAGATCTGACTTACTGAGGTCTATGTATAGCTTGTCGCTGATATAGCCACACCATTTCTCATCAAAATTCCAAACAGGAACAAAAAAGATAGATATTTGTTTATACATATATCCTGCATCAAAATGCACAGATTGAATATTCTTAAAATCATCACTTTTAGGAAATTCTGCAATTTTTATAATATTGTCGCTATATCCAAAAAATACGGGAGCGGCTTTGGCTGTCATTGTAAAAAAGAAAACAAAGATTGCAAGGATGAAATTTTTCATTTAAATTGAAATTTTGGTTCCTACTGATATGGCTTTTCGGATTTGCCCCGTTTATTAAAGTGGTTTATGGTCTCCACAGTTTATTATAATTTATTTTTGTTATTATCGCAGTTCAAATTAAATTGTTAAATAAAGATAAATGCTTTACAGACATAAAAATTAAAATTTATAAAAAAAATCATACTTGTGAGTTTTTTGTAAAAGCTTTCACTTTTAGAGACGGTCTCTGACCGGAGCCACTTACTCAAATCATATCCAAATTAAGTAATCCCTTTTCTTTGGTAGAATAATCAATTCCGCTTTTTAATTATAGTGCCAAGGCGCCTTCATAAATACCCGTTGTAAAAACATCTATCCAGTAACTATCATATTCGCAATAATGTGAGGGGTCTTATTATCTAAGGTATTGTATTGGGATGATATTGGGCAATGATAGTAAAAATTAAATTTATCAATTTTGATTATTATTATTCCGAAATTTGAAATAGCATTTTAATAAATGAATTTAAATGATTATCCAATATGCGAGTATTTATCGTAAGCATTGTCTTCTTATTTTCCATCGCAGTTAAAGCGCAGCAAACACCAATCGCTTTTCGTGGAGCATTGATTTATACCATTTCTGGAAAACCTATAGAAAATGGTATTCTCATTGTACAAAAAGGCAAAATAATTAGCGTCACGAGTAACATTAATGATATTCCGAAGAATGCGGAGATACGAGATGTTACCGGAAAGATTATCATGCCAGGTCTGGTAGATACACACTCCCACTTGGCCGGTCCTGAGGGCGGAGACAACTCAGGCCCTCTCAATCCCGAGGCCCGAGCCATGGACGCCATCAATCCCACCAGCGACGGATTTAAAAAAGCACTGGCAGGAGGTATCACCACCATCAACATCATGCCGGGATCCGGACATCTGATGAGCGGACAGACAATTTATGTAAAAATGCGCGAAGCCAAAATCGTTGAAGACCTGCTATTGACGAATGAAAAAGGATTACATGGCGGTATGAAAATGGCTAATGGCACCAATTCAATGAAAGGCACATCTGGGTTTCCAGGCACCAGAGCCAAAAGTGCATCGTTAGACCGTGATCTTTTTATGCAGGCGGTAGAGTACAAAAATAAAATTGAAAAAGCAGGAAAAGACAGCAGCAAGCTTCCTGAAAGAGATTTGAGAATGGAGCCGCTGCTTGAGGTACTCAACGGAAAAAGAGTTGTTCATTTCCACTCTCATAAAGCCAATGATATTTTAACGGCCATTCGTCTGTCTAAAGAATTTGAATTTCGAATGGTATTACATCATATATCTGAAGGAGGCATGGTGGCTGATGAAATTGCAAAAGCGGGTGTGCCTTGTTCAATCATAAACATAGAAGTACCCGGAGGAAAGCTAGAGGCACAAAATCTGACGCTTGCAACTGGAGGGATTCTTGAAAAAGCGGGAGCGCTTGTATGTTTTCACACCGATGATGGCATAACAGATTCCAGACTTTTTCTTCGATCAGCAGCATTATCGGTAAGGGAAGGCATGAGCAGAGAAAAAGCACTGGAAGGGGTTACCATAGCCGGAGCAAAAATGCTGGATCTCTCTAGCCGTGTAGGTTCTTTGGAAAAAGGAAAAGATGCAGACTTTATCATTCTCTCCGGAGACCCTTTTAGTGTATATACCAAAGTGGAACAGACCTGGGTGGAGGGAATCAAGAGATTTGATCTTTCCAATCCTGCAGACAAAGCCTTTCTTCTGGGTGGATATAATGTATATTCAAACGACAGAGCAGAATACCACCATCATAAAAATGATGACCATCAGTAACCACAAACTTTGATAAAAGTAAACAGATGAAAAAGAAATGTTTTTCTACCATCATAGCTATAGGTTTTAGCTTTTCTCTTTTGGCGCAAATTGCTATAAAGGCAAAAATCATTTATCCCGTTTCGGGTATCCCTATCCGTGATGGTGTCATTCTTGTCAAAGAAGGAAAGATTGAAAAAGTAGGAAGCGCGGCAACAATATCTATTCCTTCCGGCTATACAATTTATGAATCGGCAACAGTTACTCCCGGATTAATTGATGCGAGAACAGTCATTGGCATGTCGGGCGTTTTGAACATTTCGACAGACCAGGATCAATTGGAAAAATCCAGTCCGATTCAACCTGATTTAAGAGCCATTGATGCATACAATCCGGATGAAAAACTGGTAACTGTTGCTAGAGAATATGGAATCACAACGATTCATACCGGACATGGCATAGGGGCTTTGATAAGCGGGCAAACCATGATCGCTAAAACCAAAAAAGGAACAGTTGACCAGGTAACTATTGAACCCTTGAGCATGCTGGCAATGACGCTGGGATCTTCAGTATCCGGAAATTTTGCTTCTCCCGGAACAAAAGCCAAGCAAATGGCCATGATCAGAACAGAACTGATCAAGGCTCAGGCATATCTAAAAAAATCAAATGAAAAAGATATTAACAAACGTCCTGCACCTGATTTAAAAATGGATGCATTAGCAAAATTGCTGAAAGGAGAAGTCAAAGCGATGATTACTGCAAACTCATCCGTTGACATCATGAATGCCATCCGTCTTGCTGATGAATTCAAGCTTAAACTTGTAATTGATGGTGCAGCCGAATCCTACAGGCTTATCGATGAAATTAAAAAGGCCAAAGCTGAAATTATCTTACATGCGAGCATGACAGCCGCCGAAGGAGATAAAGTAAATATGTCGAGAGAAACAGCAGCAATTCTAACCAAAGCCGGCGTACATGTAAGTATCGAAAGCGGCTATGAATCTTATGTTCCTAAAACGAGAATTGTGCTTTTTGAGGCAGCCGTAGCCATGGCGAGCGGTCTTTCATTTGACGATGCTTTAAAATCAATAACCATTAACCCAGCTAAACTTCTCGGTATTGACAAAAGGGTTGGAAGTATAGAAGCGGGTAAAGACGCTGATTTGGTTTTATACAACGGCGATCCGTTTGAATACGTTACCAATGTTTGTAAGGTATTTATCGATGGAAAGCTGGTGAGTGATAAATGTAATAATTGATATCCATGAAAAAAGAAACCAGTAAAAAACCCGGACCGCAAGAAGCGGTTGTATACAATAAGAATGTTTTCCAAGAGCTTAAAAATGCTGCCGTACAAAACGTTCGCAGACGCACATTGCAAATGCTGCATTCTTCACACGCAGAAGAGTTGCACACCATGATCAATGTGTTTACCAAAGGGACATACGCAGCTCCACATGTACACTGGATTGATAATCATAGCCAACCGTTGGCTGAACCTATAAAAAAAGGGGAATCATTTATTGTCATGGAAGGGAAAGGAAAAATAATTTTGTTCAATGAGAACGGTAGCATTGAGAGGGTTATTCCTCTGGATGCCAAAGAACAAACTATGGTTTGGATTCCGGCGGGTGTATGGCATACTGTGGTATGTACTTCTGAATTCTTTATTGTTTTTGAAAATAAAACAGGTCCCTGG
>VERM01000182.1 GCA_018882645.1 Ferruginibacter sp. | reverse complement strand
GTGCACCCCTTCCCCCGTTTTGAATTTATACTCTGGTTTTTCGGGTTTTATCTGATCAATATATTTTTTTTGTTGTACTCCTGATGATTTTTTACTAAACATCTCAAAGTAAGGAAAATCAATCTGATCCAGATAAACGGGAAATCTGACGCCTTCTACTTCTATCATAGCAATATCTGTACTAATGAAGTCTACAACAACACCTTCCTCCTTGGAATGAAGCACAATGATTTTATCGCCGATTTCGTATTTCAATATTGAAAGCGATTATTTTGGAAATTTATTTAGACAGGCCGGATAATTTACTTTTATTATAACCGTATAAAAAATAAATTACAAGTCCAATAACAAGCCATGCAGCAAACCATATCCAGTTCGCTGCAGTCATCCCGGTGAGTAAATACAAACAGGTTACCAATCCCAACAATGGAATAAGAGACCAGTTTTTCAAAAATGCTCCAACAGAAAAAATTAAACAAACCAACCAGAAAATAATTGTTGAAATATTTAATGTCATATTTACTTCTTTACCCGAAAATGTAAAAAGGTTTGAAAAATAATTTTTATTGAAACAAATGAGAAGAACAAAAGAAACAATTACAAGAAAGGGGAAGATGTATTTAGACGGAATAAAAGGCAATCTGAATCCAGTATCGTTTTTTGATTTTTTAGGCAAAAGCAAAACTCCTCCGCAAACCAACACAAACGCAAACAATGTGGCAATACTGGTAAAATCAAGCACAAAAGTTTTGTCCGTAAACAAAATCGGCACTCCCACCACCAATCCGGTTACGATGGTAGAAAATGAAGGCGTTTTGAATTTAGGATGGATTTTTTGAAACCGATCAGGTAATAAGCCGTCCCTGCTCATGCTCATCCATATTCTTGGTTGCCCCATCTGAAAAACCAAGAGTACACTGGTCATGGCTACCACGGCACAAAAAGAAACAAGAGACTGCATCCAGCCGATGTTGAGATTTTCTTTTTCAAAAATGAATGCCAACGGGTCTCCCTGTCCTTCAAATTTTTTATAATGAACCGCCCCCGTCAGTACCAATGTAAGCAATATGTAAATAACGGTGCAAATGACCAATGAATAAATCATACCCCTTGGCAAATCTCTTTGAGGATTTTTACTTTCTTCAGCCAACACACTGACTGCATCAAAACCAATATAGGCAAAGAACACACCTGCCACTGCAGCCATCACACCTCCAAAACCATTGGGCATAAAAGAACGAGCTCCCTCATCATTTTCGGGTATCCAGTTTTGCATAAAATTACCCTGGAGCACCAGATAACCGCCGACTATAATAATCATCAAAACAACTCCTAATTTCAAAATCACCATCAAGTTGCTGAAATTCTTACTTTCTTTCACGCCTCTATAAACCAAATAGGTGATTAAAATATTGATGATGAAAGCAGGCAAATCCAATATGATTTTCAAGCCTCCCAAAACCGGAGCATTGTTCCATGCAGATATTAATTTCTGATTTTCGGAATGATCGGCAACAGCATGCTTTGCCTCCATATAGCTGGTAGCGAGATAATCAGGTATATGAAATCCGCATCGATCCAAAAAAGATGTAAAGTAGTCGCTCCAACTATAGGAAACATAAATATTACCAATCGAGTATTCCATGATCAATGCCCAACCTATGATCCATGCAAAAAGCTCGCCAAAACTTGCATAAGCATAGGTGTACGCACTGCCTGCCACCGGTATTCTGCTTGCAAAATCGGAATAACAAAAAGCGGTGAAGGCACAGGCGATACCGGTAATCACAAACAAAACAATCACACCCGGCCCGCCATCGAATACCGCACCACCAAGACTACTGAAACTACCTGCGCCCAAAATGGCAGCGATACCAAAAAAAGTAAGGTCTTTTGCGGTAAGAACCCTTTTTAATCCGGAACCACCATGACTTCCGTGTGCGTCTTCATTTATTATAGATGAAATTGTTTTCTTTCTGAATAAAGAATTACTCATGTATCAAGAGGTTGAAAAATGAAAATAAGCAAATAATCGCAAATAAAGGCATCAGGAATCTCTTTGGAGAAGGTATCCGGCTAACTCCGCCATTGGTGCTTTTTTATTGCTATCCATATCAATCTTTTCAAGATGGCGCATGGCATCACTAAAATATTTTTCCTTTAATTTTTCAGCCCATGAAGCAACATCACATTGATTGAATATATTCAGTACTTTTTGAACCTTATCAGCACTGTTCGATTGTACTAACTGTTCGAGTTCATTTTTTTGACGTTCGCTCGCAACTGATAATGCATGAATCAACAGAAAAGTTTTTTTGTTGGCCAAAATATCACCGCCGATCTGTTTGCCAAATTTATCCGGATTGCCATAAGCATCGAGATAGTCATCCTGAATCTGAAAAGCGATACCAAGATTTTTACCAAATTCATATATATGAAGCTGGTCTTCTGAACCGGCATTTCCCAGTATGGCTCCCATTTGCATACTGGCCGCCAATAAAACAGATGTTTTAAGCGTAATCATTCTGACATAATCATCCAGACCAACTTCAGGCTGTGATTCAAAATCCATATCGAGCTGCTGACCCTCACAAACCTCCCTGGAGGTTTTGTTAAACAATTTCAATATCTGAGGAAGGACTGAAGCATCCAATTCCGAAAGCTTTTCATAAGCTTTTACCAGCATCACATCTCCCGCTAAAATGGCAGTGGATTCTCCATATTTGGTATGAACCGTTTCCATCCCTCTTCTCAATGGAGCCTTATCCATGATATCATCGTGAATGAGACTGAAATTATGGAACAGCTCAATTGCAGCAGCCACATTAAAAGTATGATCATTGATGTTCCCAAAAAGTTCATGAGCCATCAGAACAACAACCGGACGGACTCTTTTCCCTCCAATGTTTAGGATATATTGAGCCGGATCATAAAGTGAATAAGGATTTTCGGGGAATTGTCTTTGTGTGAAATGATTTTCAAAAATTACAGACAGTTCTTTGAAGGAGTGCATGTAGAATCTGATTTAAGATATTTGAAAAAAGAATTTTATCTTTTTTTCTTTTTCAGCTTTAGATGTTTTTTTTCTTTTAGGCTACCAATCACAAGTGCTCTTGTCCCATCATCAAGAATCCATTCATAATCAAGTTGTCTTTTGACAAGATTAGCAGCAACCACTTTAATCTTTATTTTATCGCCCATCCTGAATTTCTTTTTGGTATGCTGTCCCACAAGAGCATAATCAGTTTCATCCAGCCTGAACTCGTCATACTCATTCAAGTCCCGAATGCTTACCAGACCTTCACATTTATGAGCCACCGTTTCCACCCAAAAACCGAATGCAGAAACACCGCTGATAACCCCGTCAAACTCCTCTCCCAGAAAATCTCTCATGTACTCTACCTGCTTGTATTTATTGCCGGCGCGTTCTGCCTCCATTGCGGACCTTTCTCTGTCGCTGCAATGCTTGCACTTATCTTCCATCTTCTTGTCCGGCTTGATTTGCTTATCCAGGCATTCCTGTAAAACTCGATGAACGAGTATGTCCGGATAACGCCTGATAGGAGATGTAAAATGACAATAATGCTCAAAACCTAAACCATAGTGACCGATATTTTTGGCTGTATAAACTGCTTTTGCCATCGTACGAATACCAAGCTGCTCCAGAACATGCTGCTCCGGCTTACCCTGCACTTCTTTTAGAAGATTATTGAATGAAGTAGCAACTTGTTTTTCATTCTTCATGTCAAAATTGTAGCCAAACTTCTTTGCAAATGCCGAAAAAGGTTTCAGTTTCTCTTCATCGGGTGTATCATGGATACGGTATGGGAATGGAATCGCTTCCTTGTTGATTTTGATCTTTGAAATAAACTGAGCAACAGCTTTGTTGGCCAATAGCATAAATTCTTCGATCAGCTGGTGCGACTCTTTGCTCTCCTTTATCATAATGCCAATAGGATCTCCCTTTTCGTTGAGCTTAAAGCGTACCTCTTGCGATGAAAAATTAATGGCCCCCTGCTTAAAACGCTGTGATCTAAATAAACGAGCCAACTGATTAAGCTG
>VERM01000181.1 GCA_018882645.1 Ferruginibacter sp. | reverse complement strand
AATACGGAGAGTTGTCCGAGTGGTTGAAGGAGCACGCCTGGAAAGTGTGTATACGGGAAACTGTATCGAGGGTTCGAATCCCTCACTCTCCGCTGAATGAATCAAATCAGGTCCCGCAACGCGGGACTTTTGTTTTTGAGGAAGGCAGGAAAGCTTGCTTTCCCTGACTTCTGAATAAACAAAAAATTGCGCAGCAACTGATTTGATTTTGACTTCCGGAGACCAAGGGATTAGCTTCGCTAATCCCGCATCGCTACCCCCAACCAACTAACAGCGTATTGCTTAAGCATTTTTTATACAAATTGAATACGCATTCGCATCCGCCTATCCACTTATTAAAAACTTCACAGATTAGTAGTACTTTGCTCCTAAATTTTATTTATTTTGCAACTGCAAATCACGATTAATGGTGGATCGAGCCCAATTTTCTATAGATGCGCCGATAATTCACGTAAAGTAATAGTATTTTTAAAAAAGATCTAATAAGTATACGAATCAATAATAGAAAACATGAAGATATTTCATTTTGTTTTATCATCATTATTGCTACCTGTTTTTTCGATAGCTCAGAATGATCAAGCGCAGGACTGTACACCACTTTGTAATGCTGATTTTAATAAGGTTTTTGCTCTTCGTTGCCCAACCGTAAACTATGTGGCATCGCTAATCAACATGACCATTGCTGAAATTGACTTCAATTCAAAGCCGGGTATCAAATTGGGTAGTTCTGATTGTGGTATTAAAGCCGCGGAGTTAATGAAGCAGTTTAAAGACGAAGACTTACAAAGAAAAGACTTTCTCATCAGAGAATACTGCTCCGCTCTGAGGGGCTGGCGCATCATACAAGGAAGAAGTTGTGAGCATGGAGGGCCCCCTCCTTGTTGTATTGCCAAAACATTGCCCTGGGAACAGGTGTCTCCTGATATCACCTGGAGAGCCTATGAAGCTGAACAAAAAAAAGTTTTCAACTCAAGAATGAATCAACTCGATGCCGTTGTTAAAAATTGCAAAAAGATTTCCAATGAAAAAATAGCTGAGTATAATACTTCAATTAAAAGTTATTTCAGTAGTTATGATGAAACACAAAATCAATATCGGAAATACAATATAACTCCAACGCTTGAATACACCAGTAAACAAATATCACTGAATTCAAAACTAAATGAAGCAAGGAACATTATTCAAACGAGTTCAGGCAACCTTGTAAATTCACTTAGCCCGGAAAAAGAACAGCGTTTGTTGATCTTGATTCAGGAAATAGAAAATTATCTTTTTGAATATCAACAATTCGTCTCAATTTTAATCAGTAAGGAAGTAGCGCGTCGGGAGGAAATCAAACGTCAAGATGAAATCCGAAGAGATCAAATCAGAGAGAAGGAAGAATTAAGACGTGAGAAAGAAAAAAAACTAACGGATACATCCAAAAATAAAAAGAAGGGAGGTTATTACAGCGAATACAACCCGGATCATGATGAGGATAAATTTATGGGGGCTGCCGTTGCAACCTCAGCAGCAGTGAGTATAGCTGCCATCAGCAATGTCAGTGATTTTAACGATGATCCCAGCGAAAAATTCATAACAGGGTTCGTTGGATTTGGCTATAGCGACTATCCAATGGTAACTACCACCTCTTATCCTTTATTGACTACTCCGCCTTTAAGCAAAAACCGGGGAACCAATTATGTTTTTGTTGATGCCGGCGCCCATTATAATCATATGAGCGAAGGTTTTTTTAGCTACAATGTTGGCGCATTTTTAAGATATGGATCCAATTCATTACTTAGCACAAACAAAGGTGTTTCAGGAGATCATTATCAATACGGACTAGAAGCCATGGCCATGCTTGGTAAAAAAGTTAAATTCAATGCAATTGCCGGGATTAACCAAAAATCCGGAGATATGAATACCCGATACTCTGATTATTTCGGTCCGGATCAGTATATTGGTGAATATAAATATTCCTCTTACAGATATGGCGGAGGATTGTCTTATCATGCTGAAGGCCTCAACAGAGGGGTTGAATTATACGCTATAAAGGATAATGTAATATCGGGTAACAACATACAAACTGATGCACTGATATTCGGACTTCGAATTAAATATACCGCAGTGTTTTCTTTTGAATACACCCCCAAATATATCAGTGCGGGCGTTTTAAAATACCCGAATACATTTGATAAAGACAAAAATCTATCTTATTTGTCGGTTCATATAACCGTGCCTTTTGTATTGTGGAAAAGTGATTATTGAGGTGCTGTTCACGCTGGACATATCAGAATCCAAGTTTGTAAATTTTGAGAAAGGATCTGTTCAACAAACTTCAACTCCAATCGATAATCAGTATGCGTACATAAATTATTCAAGATAATTCAGTCATTAAAGTTTTGAGTTTTTTGGAGCAAGTCTTGATATCTGAGGTCTGAACAGAACATATTGATTAATTTTGTTTGGATGAATCAGCTGGCCTCACTAAATAAATATTTCTGGAAATACAGGTGGCGATTTTTATTAGGAATTATTTTCATTATCCTTACGAATTATTTTCGTGTGCTGTCCCCACAATTGACAGGCTATGTCGTCAATTCAGTTGTACACTACATATCTTCCGTAAATCAAGGCACTCAAGCGTTATCTGCATATGATAAGGACTATGATTTTATCGTCAGAAAAATCATTTATACATTCAATCATTTTTCATTCAGAGATAAGATATTTTTTACAGGAATCATTCTGATTGTCATTGCCGTTATCAGTGGTTTGTTTATGTTCCTGATGCGTCAGACCATTGTGGTCATGAGCAGACTGATAGAATTTGACCAGAAAAATGAAATCTATCAACATTATCAGCGTCTGGATCTCAGTTTTTATAAAACCCATCAAACGGGTGATCTGATGAACCGGATCTCCGAGGATGTCAGCAGGGTACGCATGTACACCGGTCCTGCCATCATGTATCTGATCAATTTAGGTGTGGTCATTGGACTCAGTCTGTTCTTTATGTTTAGATCTGATGTTAAACTGACTCTTGTGGCATTGTGCCCGCTTCCCGTATTGGCGTTTACCATCTATTATGTCAATACCATCATTCATAAAAAAAGTGAAAAGATACAGTCATTGCTGAGTGATCTAACTACCAATGCACAGGAATCCTATTCAGGAATCCGGGTAATCAAATCATTCGTACAGGAAAAGGCCATGCTGGGTTTTTTCAAAAAAAATGCAGAAGCATACAATAAGAATGCTTTAAGTCTTGCCAAAACAGAAGCAGTATATTTTCCCAGCATGTCATTACTGATTGGGATGAGTACATTGATTACGATCTGGATAGGAGGGTTGGACGTGGTTCATCAGGTGCCGGGCGCCAATGTTGGCAAAATCGCTGAATTTGTTTTGTATGTTCAGATGCTTACATTTCCTGTGAGTGCTATCGGATGGACTGCCAGTATGATACAGAGGGCTGCAGCCTCACAGAAACGCATCAACGAATTTCTGCAGACTCAACCTGAAATTAAAGAGCCTTTAAAACCATCCATACAACCACTGAATGGAAATGTTGAATTCAAAAATATAGGTTTTACCTACAAGCATACATCCATTAAAGCAGTTCATGATTTTTCTTTGAAAATTAAAAAAGGAGAAAAATTGGCTATCGTAGGTAAAACCGGATCCGGAAAAACTACTATCGCTCAGTTGCTTTTAAGAATGTATGATCCTCAGGAAGGTGTTATTTTATTGGATGATGTACCCATAAAAAATATTTCACTCGATACAATCAGAAATGGCATCAGTTATGTACCTCAGGATGTCTTTCTGTTTAGTGATACTATAAAAAATAATATTCAATTCGGCAAAGCCAATGCTACTGTAGAAGAGATACATCTCGCTGCTCAAAATGCAGGAATTTTTGATGAAATCATATCATTTGAAAATGGATTTGATACAATGGTGGGAGAACGTGGAATAACTTTAAGCGGGGGGCAGAAACAAAGAATATCCATTGCACGAGCAATGATAAAAGATGCTCAGTTGGTTATTTTTGATGATTGCCTGAGCGCTGTTGACAGCAAAACGGAAAACCGGATAGTTGAACACCTACATCAATATC
>VERM01000180.1 GCA_018882645.1 Ferruginibacter sp. | reverse complement strand
GTAGTAGCATTGGACAAAGCAGCCGTAGATGTTTGCCAGTATTTCGATAAAAATATTTCTAAAGTATATGCTACGCTGGGATGGGAACAAGAATACTTCCTTGTTGACGCCGGACTGGCTACAGCAAGGCCTGATCTGCTGTTGACCGGAAGAACTGTATTTGGTCATGCCCCTGCCAAAGGACAGCAATTGGAAGACCACTATTTTGGAGCCATACCCGAACGCGTATACGCTTTCATGAAAGATTTTGAAAATGAATCATATCGTCTTGGCATTCCACTTCGTACCCGTCACAATGAAGTGGCTCCTGCACAATTTGAGTGCGCTCCGATTTTTGAGGAACTGAATCTGGCTGTTGACCACAACACACTGCTGATGGATGTGATGACCAGAGTTGCGAAGCGCCATAACTTGCTCGTATTATTACATGAAAAACCTTTCGCAGGAATCAATGGCAGCGGTAAACACAACAACTGGAGTATGGGAACAGATACCGGCATAAACCTTTTGGCTCCCGGAAAAACACCCAAAACCAACCTGATGTTCCTTACTTTCTTTGTAAATACCATCAAAGCGGTACATGATTATGCAGAGTTATTGAGAGCTTCAATTGCGAGTGCAGGCAACGATCACCGCCTTGGAGCCAATGAAGCCCCCCCTGCAATCATATCCATATTCATTGGAAAATATCTAACGCAGGTACTGGAGCAAATCGAAAAAAGAGTGAGCGGAAACTTCGACGAAACAGATGAAGCCATTCTGAAACTGGATATTCACAAAAGCATCCCTGAATTGATGCTAGACAATACCGACAGAAACCGCACTTCTCCCTTCGCATTCACAGGAAACAAATTTGAGTTCCGTGCCGTGGGTTCTTCCGCAAACTGTGCCGTTCCCATGACAGCCCTAAATACAATAATGGCTGAAACGCTGACTCAATTTAAATCTGATGTAGATGCACTGATTGAAAAAGGAGAAAAGAAAGAAGTGGCCATCATGCACATAATCCAGAAGTATATTGTGGAGAGTAAAAAAGTTTTGTTTGAAGGTGATGGGTACAGTGAAGAATGGGAAAAAGAAGCAGCCAAAAGAGGATTGCCCAATGTAAAAACCACTCCATTGTCACTGGATGCATATGCTTCTGACAAATCAAAAAAACTTTTCGAGAAACATAATATTTATAACCATCTCGAACTGGAGGCAAGACACGAGATTATGCTGGAAGCCTATATAAAAAAGGTGCAAATTGAAGCTCGTGTTATGGGTGATCTGGCTACAACACAAATCATCCCTGCCGCATTAAAATACCAGAATGTGTTGATTGAAAATATTAAAGGATTGAAAGAAGCAGGATTGGCCGCAGGTACCTATAAAAGCCAGAAGGAAATCCTCGAAAAAATCAGCGAACACATCAATACAATCAGCAGCAATGTCAAATTGATGATTGAGGCCAGAAAAAAAGCAAATGATCTCAGTCATTCCAAAGACAAAGCCATCGCCTATTGCGAGGAAGTTAAAGGCAAATATTTCGATAACATACGCTACCATGCCGATAAGCTGGAGGTGCTGATAGACGACAGTTTCTGGCCTCTGCCCAAATACCGCGAACTGTTATTTTTAAGATAAAAATCAATTTCTCTAAATCCTCTGTCAAACCAGAGGATTTTTTTTATTACATTTACTATTAAAAAACCACTATGACTAAATCATTCAGATTGGTATTCCTTACAATGGCCATATCGTTGTCGGGCTTTGCCCAAAAAACCGAGCACTCAAATCTCTCCTTAACAGAAGCCGATGCTAGCCATTTATTGCCTGGTGACAGAAAAGAGATCATCAAGAGTCTGAATCTTAGCAATGAACAAAAAATAAAACTAAAAGCCATCAATCTTCAAAATAAATCAGCAAGAGCTGCAGTTGAAGCGGATGCCAGCCTTTCTGCCGAAGCTAAAAAAACAAAATTCGCTGAACTTAGGAAAAAACATATCGAAGATCTTACTTCCATATTAACCCCTGACCAACTCAAAAAATATGTGGAATTGAGCAAAAACAAACGGTCTGACTAATCAACCCGAATCATGATACGCCTCTTACATTTCTTTTTTTTTAGCTGTCTGTTTTTGATGGGGTATGCTCAGCCCAATCTTCAGGAACAGAAAAAAATTGAAACTAAAATCCAACCGCTTGGAGCACTTGAGGCATATAATCTGGCCACAATAACTGACACAATCACTAAACCATTTTTTGATAAACGCGAGAAAGCACTGGCCATATATTACTGGATTGCAAACCACATCACCATCAGTCCGGAATCCGTTCGCTCTTATGACTCAAGAGATACGGACCCGGCGAGCGTAATCAAAAACAGAAAAACCAACGCGATCGGATTCTCACTGCTTTTTCAGGAGATGTGTAGCATGGCCAATATAAGATGTCTGTTTATTACCGGCTATACAAAATATAATACCGACGAAATCAATGAACCGGCTGACGAACCAAACCATGCATGGAATGTGGTGCAAATTGGATTAAGCCCTGATACATGGTATTACGTGGATGCGTCTAAAGCCTGCGGAATTACAGACACAAAATTTTACAGTTTTACAAAAAAATTCAACTGGAATTATTTTTTCTCTGATAAAAACATTTTCAATCTGGATCATTTTCCTGAAAACCGTTCCTGGATCCTGGGGAAAGGCTCAAAATCAAAGAAAGAATTTTATTCCATCCCGGTTGTGGAGAGCGGGGCATATCAATTGGGCACATATCATCCAATACCATATAAAGGTTTCATTAAAACTAAAACCTCTAAGCCTGTAGCATTCAGCATTAAAAGACAAAGAGAAAATCCTATTTGGAAAATTTTTCTAATCATAAAAATTGGAAACAAAGAAGCCAAAAAGATTGACTTGCAATTCAAAGAAGAATATGAAATCTTAGAATTTGAATATACATTCGATGTAGAAGACACTTATGTGGTAACCATAAATGCCGACGGCAACGATTTATATACTTATGTAGTGGAATCAGAGGAATAACTAAATTCATTTAGACAAAAATACCGCATTCAACAAGAGCAATTTGCCATTTTCCCAAAAACTTCTGAATATCGGATTATCAACAAAACAAACAACAGTGCCGCTGCCAAATGCATTTAATGCAATTACAGCTCCGTCATTTATACTTTCTTTTGCCTTACTTCCTACGAAACCGGAAATGAAATTATCTTTTTTAAGCACCCCAATATTCCAGCCATCTTTTGAGAATTCAAGAAGATTTGTATTCATCTTCAATGAATAATAAAAATCAGGATACCCGAACGCGATGGGATTGGAATTATCCAAATAAACCTTATAAATAGCCCCCGGCGTGTTTTCTGTCAGCCAATCACGTTCTCTGTTCTCATATCTTTTCAAATTTTGATAACCCTGCCAGCTTTCATCATTTTTGGCCATGTCTGTATTTTTTAATTTAAAACCCCAGTCTCCGGCAGCCATACGTGCAACAGCGTTTTCCAAAGCGATCAATTTACCTCCTTGTCTCACCCATTGTTTCAATGCATTATCTCTCTCCGGAACAGATTTATAATATCCGTTGGGCATGATCATCACATCTACATCTTTTAAATTCACATTGCTGATATTTGCGGCATTTAACAAGATGACGGGATATTCAAGTTCTTTGTCAAACAAGTGCCATAATTCACCTGCTGATTCAGCATATGCCGATTCACCGGTAACTATTGCAACTACCGGCTGTTTGACTTGAACCAATTTGTCAGACCCAAAGTCAAAACCACTTTCCATAAATCCAGATTGAATGGAGGTTACATTCATTTTATATTTATCAGCGAGCTGTATAAAAGTTTCGACACTTTGCTCATTTCCTTTTTTCAATACAACCAATGTGCCTTTTTTAAATTTTTTACCACCGTAGGAAAAATCTTTTTCAGCGTATCTTACATTGATGTTGTTTTTAAGTAGTGCGGCCAAAAACCTTCCTCCTTCAAAAGAATTATATTCGGCGAGAAATGCATAACTATTTTTTACGTAATTCTTTTCAACTGACAAAGGCGAAATATTTTGACCGGTAATTTTCTCTTTAACCGCATAACACTCCCGGCCATAAGCATAGG
>VERM01000179.1 GCA_018882645.1 Ferruginibacter sp. | reverse complement strand
TTTTCTAAACTCATACAAACAGCCACAAGCGATAATAGAAAATAAGATCAGAAACGAATAGCCATTCCATAAAAGTCCGCCAAGCATGACGATGGCAAAAACAAACGCTGTTGTTGCTCTGGTTATGAATAAAGATTTATGTAATGCCAAACTGCAAAATTTTATTTTATTCTTGATTTTAAAACTGCTTCGATATCCATCAAAGACAATCCTTTAGCCTTTAATAAAATCAGTAAATGATAAAGCAGATCTGCTGCTTCATTTTTAAACAGCTCCTCATTGTTGTCTTTTGACTCAATCACCAATTCCACAGCTTCCTCTCCCACTTTCTGTGCAACCTTGTTGATTCCTCTTCTGAACAGTTTATTAGTGTATGAATTGTCATCATTGTCATCAATGCGTTGAGAAATCGTGTTTTCCAGTTGATATAAAAAACCTTTTGTTGTCTCTTCATTAAAACATGAAGTTGCTCCGGTATGGCAGGTTGGCCCAATGGGAGTAGCCTTGATTAAAATGGTATCGTTGTCACAATCAACTTTGATATCATTTACCATCAAAAAATTTCCGGATGTTTCACCCTTAGTCCACAATCTGTTTTTGCTCCTGCTGAAGAATGTGACTTTACTCTCCTGTTTGGTTTTGTTGAATGCTTCTTCATTCATATACCCGAGCATCAGCACCTGCAATGTTTGATTGTCCTGAATGATGACAGGTACCAGTCCGTTGTCTTTATTAAAATCTATACTCATCGTATGGCGATATTTTCTTGTTGTAAATATATTTTTAATTCCGGAATTGGAATTTCACCAAAGTGAAAAATACTGGCTGCCAGTGCGGCCGATGCTTTTGTCATTTCAAACACCTGTTTGAAATGAATCTTCTCTCCTGCACCCCCTGAAGCGATAACGGGTATGTTTACTGCTTTACTGATAGCTTCTGTTATATCAAGCGCAAAACCGGATTTGGTTCCGTCATTATTCATCGAAGTCAACAGGATTTCGCCGGCTCCGAGTTGTTCAGCTTTGACCGCCCACACAACAGCATCGATGCCCGTAGGAATTTTTCCTCCGCTTACATATACTTTCCATCCGTCATTTTCTTTTTTCACATCAATTGCCACTACCACGCATTGTGAGCCAAACTCATTGGCGATATCCTTTATCAGTGAAGGATTTTTAACTGCGGAAGAATTGATACTCACTTTATCGGCTCCCGCATTGATCACCACTTTGGCATCTTCCAATGAATTGATGCCGCCACCTACCGTAAATGGAATATTGATCTCACGCGCAATCCGTTTGACCAACTCCGCCAGTGTTTTTCTTTTTTCTATAGTAGCAGTGATATCCAAAAAAACCAGTTCATCCGCACCTTCCGTGATGTAGCGTTTTGCCAACTCAATCGGATCGCCGGCATCACGGATATCTATAAAGTTTACTCCCTTTACAGTTCTGCCGTCTTTGATATCCAGACAAGGTATGATGCGTTTTTTCAACATAAAGTGCTCAACTCTTTTAAACTAATTTTTCCTTCGTAAATGGCTTTGCCCACTATCGCTCCTTCACAACCGATTTGTTTGAGTAAATGTAAATCATTCATACAGGAAACACCGCCACTTGCTATCAGTTTTACTTTCACTTTCAACAAGATCTCTTCATACAATGCATTGGAAGCTCCCTCCAGCATGCCGTCTTTGGCAATATCGGTGCAGACTACATAATCAATTCCTTTGGACTGATAATCGGCAATAAAATCCACCACATCTTTCTCTGAACTTTCCAGCCAGCCGGAAGTAGCTATTTTTCTGTTGTGGGCATCGGCACCCAAAATGATTTTATCCGAACCATACGTGGATATCCATTCCTGAAACAACAGCGGATTCTTCACCGCAATACTCCCTCCGGTTATCTGCGATGCACCATTTTCAAAAGCTATCTCAACATCTTTATTCGATTTAAGTCCGCCGCCAAAATCAATTTTCAATTTAGTTGCAGTAGCAATCTGATAAAGGACTTTATGATTGACGATGTGTGAAGATTTCGCGCCATCCAAATCTACCAGGTGCAGGTATTCAATACCGTTAGCTTCAAATTCTTTAGCCACCTCCAGCGGATTTTCATTGTAAATCTTTTTGGTCGCATAATCACCTTTGGTAAGCCGCACACAATTGCCATTGATGATATCTATCGCAGGAATAATCCTCATGCTTTCATATTTAAGAAATTCAATAATATTTTTTCACCCACGCCGGCAGATTTTTCCGGATGAAACTGCGTAGCATAAAAATTATCTTTATGCATGGCGGCACTGAAGGGAAGAATATAATCGCACAATGCTATCGTTTCGCTACACTTTTCCGCATAATAGCTGTGCACAAAATATACATCGTCTGTTTCATTGATACCGGCAAAGAGTAGGGACTTCACTGCGTGAAGATTATTCCAGCCCATGTGCGGAACGGTATCCAGCGGGGGGAATTTTTTCACTGTTGCATCAAAAATGCCCATACATGCAGTATCGCCTTCTTCTGAATGTTTACACATCAGTTGTTGACCCAGACAAATACCCAGCACGGGTTGCTTTAATGACAGAATCAGCTCATCCATTTTTCTTTCTCTGAGATATTTCATCGCAGATCCGGCTTCGCCTACTCCGGGAAAAATGATCTTATCTGCATTTATGATTTCATCAGGGTTGTCTGTCACCACACATTCAAATCCCAAACGCTCCACAGCATTCTTCACCGATTCAATATTTCCTGCATTATATTTAACAATCACTATCATAATACTCCCTTCGTACTTGGTATGGAAAAGTTACCTGTTTTAGACACCGCCATTCTGATGGCTTTGGTAAATGCTTTGAAAATTGCTTCTATCTTATGGTGTTCATTTTCTCCCTCGGCTTTAATATTCAGATTGCATTTTGCATTGTCACTGAAAGATTTGAAGAAATGCATGAACATCTCCGTAGGCATTTCTCCAATCTTTTCTCTCTTAAATTCAACATCCCATACCAGCCAGGGTCTTCCGCCAAAATCAATGGCTACTTGAGCGAGACAATCATCCATCGGGAGAAGAAATCCATAACGCTCTATTCCTTTTTTAGTGCCAAGGGCTTTGAGAAATGTCTCACCCAAAGCAATGGCCACATCTTCAATAGTGTGATGCTCATCTATGTGGAGGTCGCCAACAACATGAATATTCAAATCCATATTGCCGTGCTTCGCAATTTGCTCCAGCATATGATCAAAAAATCCTAATCCTGTGGAAATGCTGCTTTTACCCGAACCATCCAGACTCAATTCAATGCTGATTTGAGTCTCGGAAGTATTGCGCTGAACCATTGCCTTTCTGGGTTGTGAAGAAAGAAAGGTATAGATATCGCTCCACTTCGTTGTGGTGAGCGCAGACTCAGGATGATCTTCTGCCGCAATATAAATGGATTTACATCCGATATTGTTTGCCAATTCCACATCGGTTTTTCTGTCACCGATTACATAAGAATTCTCCAAGTCATAATTCCCTTTCAGATAATGTGTCAACAAGCCAGTTCCCGGTTTACGTGTAGGCAGATTTTCATGCGCAAAAGACCGGTCAATCAATATCTCCGAAAATGTAATTCCCTCATTTTCAAATGCCTTGATGATTTTATTCTGTGCCGGCCAGAATGTATCCTCCGGAAAAGAATTTGTTCCCAGTCCATCCTGATTGGTCACCATAATCAATTCATAATCGAGTTCTTTGACAATGCGCGACAAATACTGAAATACCTCAGGATAGAATTCAAGCTTATCCAGACTGTCCACCTGGAAATCAACCGGCGGCTCAATCACCAGCGTACCGTCTCTGTCAATAAATAATAGCTTTTTCATGATTTTATTTTTTTCATTTTTCCCATGGTTTAAACCATGGGCTATCAATTTTATTCCCACGATTAAAATCGTGGGCTGGGGGGTGAGGTCATCATTCCCATTTTTCATTTTTCCCATTTTTCATTTTTCCCGTTTTTCATTTTTCCCGTTTTTCATTTTCCCCACGAATGAATCTCCCCGCCGCAAGCAGCGGGGTATCTTAGAATAATCTTAGCTGTTTTTGTTTGTGCAATATAACATATTCTTTTTCCTGACCTTGTTCTCTCACATACTCACTTATCGTTGACTCATCA
>VERM01000178.1 GCA_018882645.1 Ferruginibacter sp. | reverse complement strand
CTATCAGGGCACTCTTGAAACAGAAGAAACTGAGTGAGATCAAGTCTGATTTTATCAATAACATGACTCACGAGTTTAAAACCCCTTTGGCTACGATATCCCTTGCAGTTGACGCATTAAAAAATGAAAAGGTTTTGGTTGATCAGGAGAAATATGATTATTTCACAGCTGTCATAAAGGAGGAAAATAAAAGAATGAATAAGCAGGTAGAAACTATATTGCAAGCAGCTCTTTTGGATAAAAATGAGATTAAACTAAATCTTAAAAAGCAACCTGTTCATGATTTGATTCAAAAGGTATTGAATAATTTCGAGTTATTAATCAATGAGAAGCAAGGGAAGATAAAATTAGAATTGAATGCCTCCAAAAATGTAATCATGGCTGATGAAGTTCATTTCATAAATCTGTTGAATAATTTGGTTGATAATGCACTCAAGTATTCTAAAGAAGATCATCTTCAAATAAAAATATCAACCAGCAATTCTGGTGATAAACTGAAGCTTCGAATTGAAGACAATGGAATTGGGATGACCAAAGAAACCCTGAGTAAAATTTTCGAAAAATTCTACCGTGCACATACCGGGAATATCCATAATGTTAAAGGATTTGGACTCGGATTAAGTTATGTCAAGACAATAGTTGATGCACACGGAGGAACCATTAAGGCTGAAAGTTCAATAGGCAAAGGTTCTGCTTTCACTATTACCTTTCCACTTTCAAAATAGTTTTTTAAGTTGATTTTTCAGCTCCCTGCCATGCGTTTCATATATGGCAAACAAATTCTGCTATCTCCAATGTGTAGAAAGGATCCATAATTGGCTTCTGTTATCTTGCAGATGAGGTTATCCACATTAATCCACATCAAATTCACATAAAATTAACATTAGAAGTCCAAAATACTGGCTGAAACTCATATAAATAGGGGACTAAAGCCATGTGGATAAATATCTTTTTATAAAAATGTGTTTTAAAGTGGGAAAAAGTGTTATTTTGTGTTATTAATACTTAAAATAACCTCAAAATCCCATCATGATTGGCTTCATAGGCGAATATGAATCAACAATCGACACAAAGGGTCGCTTCCTTTTGCCTTCCGGGTTCAAGAAACAATTGCCTGAAGAGGAAAGCGCGCTTTTTGTTTTGAACAGAGGATTTGAGAAGTGCCTTACCCTTTATCCAATACAAAGCTGGAAACCAATCTTCAGTGAAATCAATCAATTGAATGACTTCGACCCCAAAGTTAGAGCTTTCAGACGCTATTTTTTAAACGGAGCCACGCAGATAGAAATGGATAGTGCCGGAAGATTGTTGCTGCCTAAAAATTTGATGGAGTATGCTTCTATTGTGAAGGATGTGGTGCTGGTTTCAGCAATCAACAAAATTGAAATCTGGGATAAGAATACATACCAACAGTTCTTTGAAGACATGACGCCTGAATCATTTAGCATTCTGGCCAATGAAGTCATGAGAAGAAAAGATGACAAGCCGAATAGTTAAGTATGCACTCAACCCATAAAATTGAAAATTCAAATTTATCTGGGAAAATGTCTGTTGCTTATCATGTTCCGGTAATGCTCAAAGAGGCAATTGACGGACTTCAAATAAAGCCATCCGGGGTTTATGTGGATTGCACGTTCGGTGGAGGGGGGCATAGTCGTGAAATTTTGAGACGACTCGACAAGAGTGGAAGATTATTCGCCTTCGATCAGGATGAAGATGCAAAAAAAAATCTACCCAATGACGAAAGATTGGTTTTTATTCCGCAAAATTTCCGTTACATGGAAAAATTCTTGCGGTTGCACAGATGTCTTAAAGTAGATGGCATTCTTGCTGATCTGGGTGTTTCCAGTCATCAGTTTGATGAACCTGAAAGAGGCTTTTCAATCAGGTTTGAGGCCGGTTTGGATATGCGTATGGATACAAGGCAGCAAAAAAAAGCTTCCGATATCATTACTGAATATTCAGAATATGATTTACAAAAGTTATTTGAAAGATATGGTGAGGTTACAAATTCGAAAACACTTGCCCGGACTATTGTGGAGCAGAGGGCTCTGAAGCCAATTGTATCGATAAATCAGTTCAAGCAATCTGTAGCCGTTATCGTAAAGGGGAATCCTCAAAAATATTTTGCCCAAATTTTTCAGGCACTGAGAATGGAGGTAAATGATGAGATGGGAGCTCTTGAGGAAATGTTGATTCAGTCGACAAGGGTTTTAAAAGTAGGAGGTAGGATTTCAGTCATCACATTCCATTCAGTAGAGGACAGGCTGGTAAAGAATTTTTATAAATCAACTGTTCCATGCGAAAAGACTACTGATGTTTTGTTTGGGACCCCAAAAAAAATGTTTTTTAACCTGATAAATAAAAAACCTTTAGTAGCCACTCCTGATGAAATCAAACTGAATTCGAGAGCAAGAAGCGCTAAGCTCAGGATAGCCGAAAATAAATGGGATTATAATGAAAGAAAAATATAAAAAAAATCCATCTGGATTCATGGATTGGAGAAGATATTTAGGGTATGAATCTATAGTGAAGAATATTCCTTTTTACCTTTTTATGTCAATGATTGCAGTGATATACATATATAACGGGCATTTAGCCGATAATCTGATAAGAAAAATAGTTAAAGGTGAAAAAAATGTCCAACAGTTGGAGTTCGAATATCGCAATTTAAAAACTGAAGTTATTTACAGAAGTAAGGAGAGTGAGCTGGTCAAAATTTTAGAACCGTTGGGATTAAAGGAGGCAAAAGGGGCTCAAATTATTTTGACTGAATCGAATGATACAAACAAAACAATTACTAACCCCTAATATTTTAACATATGGATGTTAAAAAGGATATTTTATGGAGAGTGTATCTCTCATTCCTTATCATGATTATGTTGGGTTTTGTGATAATTGTAAAAGCCTTTTACACTCAAAATGTTGAGGGAAGATACTGGAGAGCAAAGGGAGACACGAATCATGTCAAATATATGCCCATTAATCCTGAAAGAGGTACGATTTACAGTGAAGATGGCAGCATATTAAGCACATCCGTTCCGGTATTTGACATTTTCATTGATTTTGGTGCGGATGGTTTGAGAGAAAAGAACGGAAAATTATTCTTTGAAAAATTAGACTCCTTAAGTTCTTTATTGTCTGATGTTTTTAAAGATAAGACTCCGGAAACATACAAGGCCGACTTGCAAAAAGGGTATGATAAAAAGAATCGGTATTATCTGCTTAAGCGCAACATATCTTTTGATCAATACAAAACATTGAATTCATTTCAGCTTATCAAATCAGGGCCAAATAAAAGTGGATTTATTTTTGATCCTAAAGATAAAAGGATTAATCCTTTCAATCTGATGGCAAAAAGAACAATAGGCATCTCAAGATTAGACTCATCTAAAAATGTGGGTTTAGAAAATTCTTACGATAGTATTTTGAGAGGTATTCCCGGAAAGAGATTGGTAAGATACACCGGAGGAGTCTATTTGCCTGTTCCGGGAGGCGAAATAGATCCTGTTAACGGAAAGGACATTGTAACTACGCTTGATACCTACATTCAGGATGTGACTGAAAAAGAATTGATGAAAATGATTGTGGATAATAAATCTAAACATGGAACGGCAATTGTGATGGAGACAGCTACCGGAAAAATTAAGGCCATCGCCAATTTAGGAGTGGATTCCAATGGAGTGATTTCAGAAGATTACAATTACGGTGTAGAAAAAGCTACAGAGCCCGGATCTGTTTTTAAGTTGGTTACTTTACTGAGCCTGCTGGAAGATAAACATGTTGATGTAAATACTATGGTTGATTGTGAGGGAGGGGTTAAAAGTTATTACGGTCTGAGAATAAGAGATTCACACGGAAATTATCATTCGATTTCAGTAAAAGAAGCTTTTGCTGAAAGCAGTAATGTTGCTTTTTCCAAATTGGCTTTTCAGTATTATCAAAATCAACCCGATAAGTGGATTGACCACATAACCAAATTCAGATTGAATCAGCCGACAGGAATTGATTTGGAAACAAAGCCTAATTATTTGATTAAAACTCCTAAGAGTAAAAGTTGGAGTAGTACAACAATTCCATACATGGCCCATGGCTATGAAGAGCTTGTAACACCCTTGCATATGCTCGTTTTGTATAATGCTGTAGCCAATAATGGTAAAATGATGAGGCCGTATCTGGTTTCTGCCATCAAAGAACATGATCAAATCATCAGAAAAATTGAACCTCAGGTAC
>VERM01000177.1 GCA_018882645.1 Ferruginibacter sp. | reverse complement strand
GTATAAATGACTTCCATGCCTGCATCTCTGAGTGCCGTGGCAATGACTTTGGCGCCTCTGTCGTGGCCGTCCAGTCCTACTTTAGCAACTAAAACCCTGATTGGTCTGCTCATATCGTTATTTTTCATGAATATTTATTGACTGAAAATGTTCAAGCCTTTTTTTATTCTGTCAACAGTAGCTTCTTTTCCGATCATTTGAGCAATCACAAAAACAGCGGGCCCAAATTTTGCTCCTACCAGCATGATGCGCAACGGCAACTGAAGCTCTCCGGGTTTGATGTTTTTTTCAGCAGCAAGATTTTTGAATAATGTTTCAATGGAAGACACATCCCACACTTTAAGGCTTTCGAGTGTTTGACAGTATAACTCAAAAAACTCTTTTTTAGATGCATCCCATTTGGGAAGGACAGCATCTTTATCCAATTTATCTGGTGCGGTAAAAAAATATTGAGCCTGCTCCACAAAATCTGTCAGCAACATACAACGGTCTTTAACCAGCTCCAATACCTGTATGAAAAAGGCTTCATCCTGAACCGGGATATTCTTCTCATTAAATAATGATTTTATAAAAAAGGCATATTCTTTAACAGGAATTTTTCTGATCCATTCCTGATTGAACCATTTGGCCTTATCAAAATCGAACTTAGCGCCACTTTTATGTACTCTCTCAATAGAAAAATGATCAATCAGTTCTTCCATCGTAAATATTTCCTGTTCTGTGCCACCGTTCCATCCCAGCATTGCGAGCAGATTGATAAACGCTTCGGGTAAGAATCCTTTTTCTTTAAATCCTTCTGTAAATTCATTGGTTCTTGGGTCTGTCCAGTTCATGGCATATACAGGAAAGCCGTATTTCGCCCCATCTCTTTTACTAAGCTTTCCGTTTGGTCCAAGTATAAGCGGAAGGTGAGCCCATTGCGGCATGTTGCCTAAACCAAAAAGATATTTCCAGAGTAAAATATGAACCGGAGCGCTGCTCAGCCATTCTTCACCTCTGAAAGCATGCGTGATTCCCATAAGATAGTCATCCACAACAACCGCGAGGTGATAAGTAGGCATGCCGTCAGCTTTCAGTAAAACTTTATCATCAACCAGGCTGGAATCGAAACTCACTTCATGATGAATCAGGTCGTGAAAACGAATGGTTTCATATTCGGGCATTTTAATTCGAATGACATATCTGGTTCCGGATGCAATCAGTTCCTTTACTTTTTCAGCAGGTAATGTCAGAGAGTTTTTCATTTTCATCCTAACCTTTGCATCGTACTGCGGAGAAGGATTCTCAGTAGTTTTAAAATCAGATCTCATTTTCTCCAACTCCTCAGGAGTATCAAATGCATAATAAGCATTACCTTGTTCAATCAGCTGATGAGCATATTGGAGATAAATTGATTTTCTTTCACTTTGACGATAAGGTCCACACGGGCCTCCATGAATGGGGCTTTCATCGGGCTCCAACCCACACCATTTGAGACAATCAAAAATATATTTTTCTGCTCCCTCAACAAAACGTGTCTGATCGGTATCTTCGATTCTTACAATAAAATCTCCTTGATTTTTTTTGGCAAAAAGATAATTGTATAAAACTGTTCTGACACCCCCCAGGTGAAGTCCTCCTGTTGGACTTGGAGCGAATCGTACACGTACTTTTTTAATCATGCTGCAAAGGTAAGTAACCCCTGCAAGTTAATATATAAGAGGTATTATATTTCCAAAGATTACCGGGTTGCTGTATTGCATTTGTGCATTAAGTTATTTGTTCATAATTTAGCGGTTTATTTTCCTGAATTTCAGTTTAGTTTTCGTAACTTACTCTAACAATGCATATTGGTATGTCTCGTTTTATCAGATATTCTTTCATATTATTTTCTTTCTTTTCAATTTCAGTTTTTGAATCCTGCACTGAGAAAGGCTATATTATTACCAATGAAACACCTTTCATCGATCAGTCAGAAGACCATAGCACATTCACCAAAGAAACAGATGAGGTTTTTAATGATGTAAATGCCGCCATTGAAATATTCAGTGCGTTTAGGGGAAGAATCAATAGTCCGCTTAGGGTGATATGCGAAGCAAGTGCGGTACTTGATTCAACAGCTACTGAAAGAAGAATTACCATCACATACGATGGAAGGAATTGTTCGGGTACGAGAAACCGGTATGGTGAGGTTGTATTGACAATGCCTCTGAGTCAAAAATGGACGAATGCAGGCGCTTTGCTTACTGTGAATATCAAAAATCTCATCATTACCAGATTAAGAGACAACCAAAAATTCATTCTTAACGGTATTCATACCATTAAAAATGTAACAGGAGGCAGTGTTAAAGACCTGTCAACAATCGGTACCGTAGTTCATGAAATAAAAAGTACAGCAGGAATGACGCTCGATTTTAGCAATAATGCGAGAAGGCTTTGGTATGTGTACAAAAAAAGAACGTTCACTTACGACAATGGCATTGTAATTTCTACCGTAGGTATGCATAATGATGGAACCATTTCTGGTATTTCTGAGTGGGGTACGACGAGAGCCGGAACTTTCTTTTCTACCGTCATAGAAAAGCCCATGGTGATCAAACAAAGTTGTGATTACCGTTTGGTGAGCGGTGAGGTTTCTCACAGAAATTTAATTGGCACGCTTAATGTTCTCTTTGGTCTGGATGGAGCAGGCAACCCAACTTCTTGTCCAGGCACTTCCGCTCTTTATTATTTCAAATTGACTTATACAAATCCTAGCGGAGATTCAAAAATATTCATCACGCCCTATTGATTTCATTGTCTTAAAATGAGTTGACAATGGTATGATAATTCCCGGATGATCAATGATGGATTGCCCGGACAGAGATATAAATTGCATCATGTTCTATCTTGCTTCAACCCCTTTTTTTTTCAGATTCATTTATCCGGAATGCATCTGGTCTGTTCCAGTTTCTGATAAAAAAATCTTCCTGACTTTTGATGATGGCCCTCATCCTGAAATCACGGTATTTGTATTGGACGAGTTAAAAAAGTATGATGCAAAAGCTACCTTTTTCTGCATTGGAAACAATGTAGAAAAATATCCGGAAGTCTATAATAGAATCATTGAAGAAGGCCATGTTGTTGCCAATCATACATACAATCATCTCAATGGAAGAAAAACTCCAGATGATGAGTATCTTGAGGATATTGAAAAAGCGGGCACGTTGATTAAATCCCGTCTTTTCAGGCCTCCATATGGTAGTTTTAGAAGGACGCAGTTGAAGAAAATCATTCGGGGCAACTTGAAACTCAGGCCTGTCATGTGGTCGGTGCTAAGCGGTGATTTTGATCCGAGTCTGACCAAAGAAAAATGCCTTCAAAATGTTTTGAAACATACCCGAAAGGGGAGTATTGTTGTTTTTCATGACAGTGAAAAAGCTAAAGACAAAATGACCTATTCATTGCCGTTAGTATTGAGTCATTTTCATCAGAAAGGATATACTTTTGAAGCGCTGAATGACCATTTTTTTAATGTTTAATTTGATTGAATGACTGATACGCACTGCCATTTATATCTGGATGATTTCAAATCAGACATAGAACAGGTAATCAGCAGAGCTCGTTCTGCCGGTGTTGAAAAAATGTACTTGCCTGCTATTGACAGCTCAACACATGATGCCATGATTGCATTGGAAGAAAATTATTCAGGCATATGTCATGCGATGATGGGACTTCATCCTTGTTATGTAAAAGAAAATTATTTGCAAGAGTTAGATATTGTTGAAGGATGGCTGAGAAAAAGAAAATTTGTTGCCATTGGAGAGGTAGGGCTTGATTTTTATTGGGATAAAACCTATGTCAAGGAACAATACTTTGCGCTGGAGAAACAAATTGAGTGGGCCATTGAGTATCGGTTACCGCTGATATTGCATACACGTAAGGCTACGGAGGAAACGATCCAGGTAATAAAACGCTATTACGGTAAGGGATTGACGGGTATTTTTCATTGTTTTGGCGGTAGTTTGGAACAGGCACAGCAAATCATCGAATTGGGCTTTTATCTGGGTATAGGGGGTGTTGTTACATATAAAAATGCGGGTCTTGCTGAGGTTGTAAAAGACATTGACCTTTCAAAGATCGTTTTGGAAACAGATGCTCCTTATTTGTCTCCGGTACCTTATCGGGGTAAACGTAATGAAAGTGCATATATTGAGGAAGTGGCTGTTAAGATTGCTTCCATTAAGCAAATGGATGTTGATGAAGTGATTGGTATTACTG
>VERM01000176.1 GCA_018882645.1 Ferruginibacter sp. | reverse complement strand
TCCTGTAATCTGTAAAGTATTTGAAAGATCTATCAAATCGAATGCTATTTCCTCATATTTGTGAGCAGAGCGCATGGCCTGCAACACACGAGACTGCAACCATTTGGGAAATATCACCTCAAGTTTGTACTCGCCGCCGGCATGTCGGATACCTTTTTCTCCGGAGTAAGGATTGGCATTCAATCCCGGCTTGAAAGTCCCGGTTCCTTCAGAGGCAAAACTGCATTCGCTGTAATGACCGATCTCACCGGCTCCGGCATCAAAAAGGGCTTGCATCATCTGTTCCTTGTCTTCCAATGGAATATAGACAGCCAGTTTTTGTAAAATTCCTTTTTTGGGTGAAAGGATACGGCAATTATTCAAACCGAGTACGGAAGCCATCCGGGCATTTACGCCATCAGATACATTATCCAGATTGGTATGTATGGCATAAATGGCAATGTCATTTTTAATTGCCTTGATGATGGTTTTTTCGACGTAATTTTTCCCATTAATTTTTTTTAAGCCCCTGAATATAATAGGATGATGGGCCACGATTAAATTGCAGCCATTTTGGAGAGCGTCATCTATCACATCTTCCGTCACATCGAGTGAAAGCAAAACGCCGGAACATTCTGCATTACTTTCACCCACAAGAAGACCTGCATTGTCATAATCCTCCTGCAAAGGCAAGGGAGCTATTTTTTCCAAAGACTGTATGATGGAATCAATTGTCATGGTTTAAAATTAGTTAATTTTTACCCATTTTTCATTTCATGGGACTTTTAAAAAAGTTAGTTTTGGGTAAACAAATAAAAATACCACATGCCCACAGGAAGAGAATTGTACGAAGTATATAAAAAAACATTTCAGGAAATAGCCGATATCAAGTACGCTTCTGCAGTGCTGCAATGGGATCAGGAGACTTATCTTCCTCCTAAGGGAAATGAAGCCAGAGGCAGACAGATAGCCACTTTGAACGAATTAGCACATAAATTATTTACCGACGAGTCGACCGGGAATATGCTGCATGAGCTGATGCAAAAAAATGATCTCAGCGATAGAGAGAAACGAAATGTGGAATTGAGTCTGGAAGATTTTGAAAAAAATAAAAAATTACCTTCTTCATTTGTAAGAAAATTAAGCGAAGCCGTAAATAAAAGTTTTCATGCCTGGATACAAGCAAGAAAAGAGAATGCTTATAATATTTTTCAGGAGCCTTTAAATCAACTGGTTGAATTAAAAATTCAGGAAGCCGATATGTTGGGTTATTCCGTGCATCCTTACGATGCCCTGATTAATGACTATGACAAAGGACTGACTGTTGCATTTACCGACGAACTTTTTTCAAGTCTTATTCCACGTCTGTCTGAACTGCTGTATGCAATCAAACAAAAACCACAGGTTGATAATGCTTTTTTATTTCAGCATTTTGATAAGGATACCCAGTGGAAATATGGCATCGAACTTCTAAAGCAATTGCATTATGATTTTGATGCAGGCAGACAAGACATCAGTGAACATCCATTTACAACGAACTTCAACAGCAGGGATGTTCGTATAACTACTCGCATAGATGAAAAGGATTTCAGCAATATGACATGGAGTTGTATACATGAATGTGGTCATGCCTTATACGAACAGGGATTACCATTTGAAGAATACGGATTGCCTCTGGGGGAATATTGCAGTCTTAGCATACATGAAAGCCAGAGTCGTCTTTGGGAGAACTGTGTGGGAAGAAGCAAGGAATTTTGGCAACATGAATATCCTGGATTGCAACAATATTTTCCTCAGCAATTGAAAAATATACCAACCGAACAATTCTACAGTGGAATCAATAAAGTGGAACCCTCATTGATCCGAACCGAAGCGGACGAGCTCACCTACCATTTCCATGTTTACATCAGATATGAGATTGAAAAAAAGTTAATAGACAAATCCATATCAACCAAGGATTTGTCATCAATTTGGAACGAATACTATGAAAAGCTTTTAGGTGTAACCGTTCCGGATGACAAGAATGGATGCTTACAGGATGTTCACTAGAGCCATGGCAGTTTTGGATAATACACCACCTACAGCATTGGCAGTTTATATGCAGCTCAACTGTTTTCCTCCATAAAAAAAATCAACCCTCAACTGAATCAGGAAATTGCAACCGGAAATACCAAACAGATATTGTCTTGGCTGCAAAAACACATTTATCCAACAGGTCGGCTTTATACTTCGTCCGATTTGTGTAAAAATGCCACGGGCGAAATCCTTAATCCTGATTATTTTCTAACGTATATTGCCGGCAAATATGCTGATATTTATAAATTATAAACCGTATAATGATTAATTATGAGAGCAGTTCATTCAACCCTCTTCAGTTTTTTTCTCATGGTTATCCTAACTCAAAACATCAGTTGCAAAAAGCCTCAGGAAACCTATGTTGCGAATATCCTTGAGCAATATTTTGAACAGAATATTCTGAACAGCGATTTTATCGTTAGTTATGCATCAGTTGGGAACGAAGATATTACCGCACAATACGATGGATATATTTTTCGATTGCTGAAAAAAACTTACCTGGACGGGCCGATGACTGCAACAAAAGACGGAGTAACATATACAGGAACATGGAGTTCTACAGCCGATTATGGCAAGCTGGTCATTTCAATTACCCAACCTACCCCTCCGGCTGAATTTATTTTTTTAAACAGGGAATGGAGATTTACGGAAAAAGCCCTTCCTGTAATGAAACTGGCTCCCTGGGGAAGTTCAGCCGATATCGTTTTACACATGAAAAGACAATAAAAAAAGTCCCTTTTTACACAATAAAAAAGGAATTATTCTGTTTTAATAATAAGTCAACTTCATAAACTGACTTATTCATAAAAGCAAAAGCCAATTCCTATGACTACCTCTAACCTGGTTAAAACCAGCTTCATTTTTGTGCTATATGCTTTTTTCTCCTTAAGCATTCAAGCGCAAATCAAAGCCGACTTTAGTTCCAAGAACCCAAACGGATGCGCTCCTCTTCTCGTAAATTTTACGGATAATTCCACTGGAAACCCCTCCTCATGGAAATGGGATCTGGGAAACGGAACAATCTCTTACTTACAAAATCCATCTGTAGTTTATTTCAATCCTGGGCAGTACACGGTGAAATTAATTGTCAAAAATGCAACTGGCGAGGATTCGGTCGCCAAGAGCCAATACATCACGGTTTACGAAAACCCTGTGATTGATTTCTCAGCCTCCTCGACAAATGGATGTCCTGCGCTACTTACAAATTTCTCCGACTTAAGCACCTCTGTTGACGGATCCATTCAAAGTTGGAAATGGGATTTTGGAGACGGCACGTTAAGTCAGGATAAGAATCCACAGCACACGTATGTTAACACTGGTAATTTCAACGTATCGCTTATGGTTACGAACAACCATGGCTGTTCCAATTCGAATACGAAGGATAAATACATCAAGGTACTGGAAAAACCTATTGTATCCTTTGTCAACAGCTCTGTCACCAACTGCGGGACACCTCAAGTCATTCATTTTCAAAATTCGAGCAACGGATCGGGAATATTGAAATACAAGTGGGACTTTGGTGATGGGAACATTTCCAATGAAGCGAAACCTTCACACACATATACCAAAAGCGGAAGCTTCACCATAAAATTATTTGTCACCAATGATAACGGCTGTACTGATTCATTGATCAAAAGGAATGCATTTACCATAAACAACATCAATACAGACTTCAATATTCCCGAAGCGATTTGCATCAACTCATCTTTTTCAATAAACAACCTGAGCTCACCGGCCCCAACCACAACTTTATGGAACTTTGGAGACAACACTACATCCGGAGAAAAAACACCAGTTAAAACTTATACAAAGGCAGGCTCTTATAAGATTAAACTGATAAATAATTTTGGAGGATGCACTGATTCAATTACAAAATCGATTGATGTGGTAGAAAGGCCTTTGGCTGAATTTACCGCCAATTCCATCTCTTCGTGTCAGACACCTTTTGATGTTCAGTTTAATAACAAAAGTCTTCACTCCGAAAACTTCACTTGGTCTTTTGGTGACAGTACCACATCCACAATTACAAATCCCAATAAAACGTTTACCAAAGAGGGCAATTTCACAATCACCCTTACTGCATTTTCGGCAGGGGGATGTTCTGATACCGTTACAAAATCTCAATATGTAAACATCAAGTATCCTATTGCCACGATGAATAATTTTCCCAAAAAAGGCTGTGCTCCGCTG
>VERM01000175.1 GCA_018882645.1 Ferruginibacter sp. | reverse complement strand
AGGTTACAGGGTAGGGTATGGGAAAGGATATTACGACAGGTTCATTAAAAAATATTGTATTGAAAATGTTTTAAAAATAGGGTTCAGTTTTTTTGAGCCGATAGATGAGATAGCGGATATTCACGAACATGATGTTTGTATGGATTACTGTATCACACCCGAAACCATTTATTCATTTGATAAACACGATTAAATTTGTTAAAAAGTTTCAGATACGTTTTATTTCCTTTTGCATTTGTTTATGCAGGAATGATATGGTTGAGAAATAAACTGTTTGACTGGAAAATCATCAGATCAGCTGCGTTCAACTTTCCATTAATTTGTGTGGGTAATCTCGCCGTTGGAGGAACAGGCAAAACGCCTATGACTGAATATCTCATCGAATTGCTCAAGGATGAATTTAAAACTGCTACGTTAAGTCGGGGCTACAAAAGAAAAACAAAAGGATTCGGAATTGCAGACAATACTACCTCTGCGGTGGAAATAGGAGATGAGCCCATGCAGTTTCATCAAAAATATCCTGACATTACCGTAGCTGTAGGAGAGGAAAGGCTTGTAGCCATACCTCAAATCCTTCATGTCAAGCCGGACACAGAGGTTATCATACTCGATGATGCATTTCAACACAGATACATCAGGCCCGGATTCAATATAGTACTCACTGAATACAAAAATTTATACACTAGAGATTTTCTCTTGCCCGTTGGAGATCTGAGAGATATCAAATCCAGTATCAAAAGGGCTCAGGTTATTATCGTTTCTAAGTGCAGTGAAAACATATCTGTTTCAGAAAAAGAAAACATTATCAAGGAGCTGAGTCCCAGGAATGGCCAGTCTGTTTTTTTTACAAAAATCACATATGGTAATCCCTATCACCTGTATAAAAAAGATCAAATCTCTCTGGATCTTAATTTATATGTACTGCTGATTAGTGGCATTGCCAATCCAAAGCCATTAAAGGATTTATTGAATAATACGGTATCTACTTACGATATGATCAAATACAGAGACCATCATATTTTCAATACGGATGACCTGAAGGAAATTAAAAACAGTTTTGACCGCATCAAAACAACGCATAAAATCTTGCTGACTACAGAAAAAGATGCGGTGAGACTCGAAAAATTTAAGGATGAATTGATAGACTATCCTATATATGTTATCCCTGTTCGCCATGAATTTCTGTTTGATGAGAAGTATGCTTTTGATGAAAAAGTAAAAAAATTTGTGAGTATCTATCATACGCATTGATTGCCTGCAAAAAATATCGGCTGCTTTATTTATGAAAAATATTTTGCTCTTTTTTGTTTTTGTTATTTGTGCGTATGAAACCCGAGCGCAGCAGTATGTCAATATAGAAGGTTCAGTTCAATCGCCCGATGGATTGCTCCTTTCTAACGCTACGGTTATTTTAATCATTAATAAAAACGACAGCCTTAAAAAAATAGCCGATAATAAAGGAATATTCAGATTCAAAAATATCGTTTCGCAAGATATGGTATTGAAATTATCATATGCAGGTTTTGAAGATACAGTTACAAAAATAAATCTATCAGGAAAAACAGGTGACATACTATTAGGGGCTTTTACACTTAGGCCATCCGCAAAAATGCTGGAAAATGTGCTGGTGGAATCACAAAAAATACAAATCAAAGAAGATACTGTTTCCTATACGATAGACAGTACGATGTACAGAAAGAATGACAATGTAGAAGATGTTTTAAAGAAATTACCAGGTATTCAGGTAGGTAAAGACGGCACAGTTACGGCTCAGGGAAAACAGGTCACCAAAGTGAAAGTGAACGGTAAAGATTTTTTTGGCGGGGATGTGACTACTGCAACCAGAGAGTTGAATGCTGATATGGTGGACAAAATACAGCTCATTGATGATTATGGAGATCAGTCGGCATTTACCGGGATAAAAGAAGGGGATCCTTCAAAGACGCTCAATATACAATTGAGAAAAGACAAGAATAAAGGCTATTTCGGAAGCCTTACCGCCGGAGGCGGAACGGAGGATAGATATATCGGTTCGTTTTCAATAAATAAATTCAACAATACACAGCAAATCTCATTGATAGGAAATATCAATAACACGAATGCCAATCTTTTCAATTTTGGTTCTGGTGTCGGCCCTTTTGCCAATATGGCGAACAGTATGGCCAGATCCATGGGTATTGGCCGAGGCGGGGGAGGGTTTGCATCTACTCTGGGAAATTTTGGAAACAGTGATGGAATCACACAGAATAAATCCATTGGGGTCAATTATCGTGATGAATGGGGTAGCAAAATTTCGGTGTATGGCAGTTATAGTTTTTCAAATAAAAATAATCAAACCCTGAATCGAACGACACAGCAAAATATTTTTGAAAACAATACCACATTTTTCGTACAACAATCCGACAACCAAACAGTGACCGACAATCACAGGGTTTCTATGAATGTAGAATACAGAATAGACTCGATGAATTATTTAAAAATCAATCCTGTCCTGAACTACAGCAGCAATAACACCAATAATCAATCCATTTTTACCAATCAGTTTCTTGCCGGAGTTACCAATTCTGAGGGAAATATGAATGACAGAACTCAATATCATAATCCCAATTTTAGCGGAAGTTTGCTTTTTAACCATCGCTTTAGAAAAAAGGGTAGATATGTATCACTAAATGTAAACTCAGGAGTCAATTCCAGTAATGCAGATGATGCATTTGTAAATACTACTTTATATTACATACCCAATTCATTGCCGACAGAAAAGAAGCTTATTCAACAAATTACACAGGACAATGGTAATGATAATTTCGGCATTAAGGCATCTTACAATGAACCATTGAGTAAAAAACAAAATATCGAATTGAATTATACATACATTTATCAATTTATAGAAAACGACAGAAAAACATACAATACAGATCCCGGAAATAATATCAAAACGCTTGTTGATTCATCGACCAATGTATATAGCAACAATTATCAACTCAATCGTTTCGGAATCAATTTTAGAACTACAGAAAAAAAATATAACTATTCGGTTGGATTTTCAATACAGCCCGCTACAATTGCAACCAATTCCATATCGGGAGGTGTAATATTTACCAATCATTTGATTAATTATTATCCTGTGGTGAGGTTTGCCTATAATTTCTCAAAAAGCAGAGCATTGAATATCAATTATAATGGAAGTACCAATCAGCCAAGCAATACACAACTGCAGCCAATTGTAGACAAATCCAATCCGCAGTTTATTACCATTGGCAATCCTGATTTAAGGCCTGAATTCACCAGTAATTTCAGCATGCGCTACAGTAATTTTAATTTTGTGAATGGGAATGTTTTTTTTGGAAATATTTCTGCTTCATTTACACAAGACAAAATCGTCAATAATGTGAAGCTTTTAAAAGCCGGTGTGCAGGAGACAAGATATCTGAATGCGAATGGTTTTTTTACCATTTTGGGATATTACAACATTTCCAGACCAATTGCCAACAGAAAATATGTATTCAATTTTGGCGGTAATGTCACTTTCAACAATAATGTTTCATTTATAACAGACAATCAGAATGCTGTTCAAAGAAATATCGGAAAGAATTGGTTGATCGGACAAAGAATATCAACAGATATTACAATAAAAAAATGGCTGGAGACCAATATCAGTTTGAATTACAGTCTGAATAGCAGTCGATATACATTGCAAAAACAATTAAATCTGACTACTCATACGTGGACCATGTCGGGTTTTGCTAAAGTTTTTTTTCCGCATGATTTTATTTTCAGTTTTGAAATTGATAAGACAATGAATCAGGGGTTCTCCGGAAATGTCATTTCCAATCCTTTGATCATCAACAGCACGCTTGAAAAAGTTTTTTTAAAGAAAAAAAATCTTTCATTTAAACTACAATCCTATGATTTGCTCAATCAAAATATTGGCATCAGCCGAAATGTAAGTTCCGTTGGATTTACAGACATCAGAGCCAATCGTCTGGCCAGGTATTTTTTGTTGACCTTAGTTTACAGGCTGAATCAATTTTACAACAATCAGCAAGGGATGAGAATGATGGCGCCTGGTTCCGGAGAAATGCCATCTATGCGAGGCCCTGTATTTTAACCGTATTTATTCCTATAATTAATATTATGTTAAATTGATGAATTGATAAAAAATAAACCCCTTTTTATAAGGGGAATATTTTTATATTCGAGCTTCATATAATTGATCTTATACTTCCATTCCAGCGTCCCCTTCCGAAGTTGAATCTTGCTTTTGCGAATCGACTTGATTG
>VERM01000007.1 GCA_018882645.1 Ferruginibacter sp. | reverse complement strand
ATGGTTCCCTTTCCGGAAAAACACCCGAATTTGTATGGAGCCAATATTTTAAATCCGTTTCCCTAGAATTACTAAAAACTACTTAACTATCTTTGAAAAACTGTCCAGTTTATAAGGGGTCGATACAGATTCATGTAACAAATTTAGCGTAAAATCCTAATAGATTTAGATCGAACGAACCTCTTACATGTAAAACAAAAGACAATTGTTGTAATATAAAACAACTTAGTAGTCCCGACAAGAATCGAACTTGTATCAAAAGTTTAGGAAACTTCTATTCTATCCATTGAACTACGGGACCGGTTATGGTTTAAAGGTTTAACCGTTTAATGGTTGTAATATTAGCACTTTCAAACCTTTAAACCCTTAGACCATTAAACTCCTCAAAACCACCAGAAGCCGCAAAGATAATCACTAATAAATGACACAAACAGGTCATTTTGGTTGAATCATTCAAAAACCCCTATTTTTATTTACTTTTGCTTCGCCTTAATTATTTCATGCTTTTTAAATGTCCGAAAAAGATAAACTAGATATAAATAACCTCCCTACTCATATCGCCATCATCATGGACGGTAACGGACGATGGGCTGAAGAAAAAGGGCAAGATCGTCTTTTCGGCCATCTCAATGGCGTTGAAAGCGTTCGCGATATTGTTGAAGGCGCCGCAGAAATCGGCATCCAATATCTTACTCTTTATGCCTTCAGCACCGAAAACTGGGACAGACCGCAAGAAGAAGTGACCGGACTCATGGAGTTATTGATAGATACCATCAAGAAAGAAGTCCCTACTCTAAACAAAAACAATATCAGACTAAATGTAATCGGAGATACCGACATGCTGCCCAAAGGCGCACAAAACGAATTGTTTGAAGCCATCGAACAAACAGCACCAAATACGGGACTGAATCTTATCATGGCACTAAGCTATAGCAGCAGATGGGAAATCATCCATGCCGCCCAACGTATTGCAAATGATGCAAAAAACGGAAAAATTTCTCCCGAAGAAATTAACCAAGATCGCTTCAAAGAATACCTGACCACAAGCCGTTTCCCCGATCCGGAATTGATGATCAGAACCAGCGGAGAATTCAGAATCAGCAATTTTTTATTATATCAGCTTGCATATACCGAACTTTATTTCACCCCAACCCTTTGGCCCGATTTCAGAAAAGAAAACCTCTATCTTGCCATACAGGATTATCAACAAAGAGAAAGAAGATTCGGTAAAACAGGAAAACAAATCAATACAATCAAAATATAAATATATAGAATATAATATTGTTAAAATATAAATAAATTAAATGCTTTAGTCCTACTGATTTCCCCTTCGGCATTATCATCCTTTTTGTAACCATGCGCAGCATACTGATTCGATTTTTCATAATTATTTTATTGCTTAGCAACAAATCTCCATTGTTTGCACAAGGCAATGATACCATTCCCGTATCTGTAAATCCCGCCCTACTCGATATCATGAATTCGAAGTATCCCAAAAACTTCACGATATCGGCAATTAATGTTACGGGCTCAAAAGCTTTTGACCCGAATCTCATCATCTCTATTTCAGGATTGGCAGTTGGAGATAAAATATTCTTACCGGGCAGCGATGTGTTTGCAAAAGCCATCGCTAAATTATGGAGACAAAGTCTGGTTTCAAATGTACAGATATTTATTACTGACCTAAATGACGATGCCATTAACATCGAAATAGCCATTAAAGAAAGACCGCGCTTAATCGATTTCCAGTTTGTAGGAATAAAAAAATCAGAAAGAGAAGATCTTGAGCCTAAAGTTGGGCTGGCCAAAGACCGGGTGCTAACTGAAAACATGAAGCTGAGCGCTGCGGAAGTCATCAGACAATTTTACTACGAGAAGGGATATCGCAATGTATCTATCGAAACCAAAGAAAAAATTATCGAAGAATTGAGTAACGGCGTCGCTCTCACTTTTCTTATTGACAAAGGCAAGCGTGTTCGGATCAACTCTATCAATTTTTCAGGAAATACCGAAATTGAAGATGCCAAGTTGAAAAAACAAATGAAGGGAACCAAGGAAATGTCCAGATTGACACTTACCCCCGACATTCCCGTCAGTCCGTATGGCGATACTACAAAAGGGCCGGGTTTTAAAGACTACCTCAAAAGTTTCGGATTTTTGTCAATTTCCAGAACGCTTAAAATACTCGATCCATATTTCAGGCTAAAGATCTTCAGTGGTTCGAAATTCAATGATAGCAAATACGCAGAAGATAAGGAAAGTGTTCTCGAATACTACAATGCACAAGGATTGAGAGATGCGGCGATTGTTGCCGACACACAGATGATTAACCGAAAAGGCAATCTGGATATAGACATTAAAGTCAATGAAGGACGTCGCTATTATTTCGGCAATATCATTTGGAGAGGGAATACCAAATATTCCGATTCTGTTCTCAATCTGATTCTGGGAATCAAAAAAGGAGATGTGTACAATCTGGAAACTTTAAACAAACGTCTTGGCACTCAACTTTCCATGGAAGGAGGAGATATTGCCAGTCTCTATCAGGATGACGGGTATCTTTTTTATCGAATAGATCCCATAGAAACCGCTGTGTACAATGATACCATTGACTTTGAAATCAGAATGGCCGAAGGCCCTCAGGCCTCTTACGGAAAAATATCTGTTTCCGGCAATGACAAAACAAAAGATTATGTCATTCTTCGGGAAATGCGTACAATACCCGGCAACCGCTACAGCAGATCCGATATCATCAGAACACAAAGAGAGTTGTCGCAGCTTGGTTTTTTCAATCCGGAAAAAATCAGTCCCAATATCGTTCCCAATCCAGATAATGGAACTGTAGATATCAATTGGCAAGTAGAAGAAAAATCATCCGATCAGCTGGAACTGTCTGCAGGATTTGGCGGAGGTATTGGACTAACGGGAACGCTTGGGGTAACTTTTAATAATTTTTCATTCAAAAACATCACCAGCAAATCTTCCTGGGATCCTCTGCCATCCGGAGATGGCCAAAGATTAAGTCTGAGGGCACAATCAAACGGTAGGGCATACAGGTCATATAATTTTTCCTTTACTGAACCGTGGCTGGGCGGGAAAAGCAGAAATTCATTCTCTGTTAATTTTTATGACACCAAATTCGCAAATACTTTCTCTCCTTTCGGAGGATTTTGCAGCGCTTGCGGCGATACTTCATATTTGAAAACTATCGGATTCGGTATATCGCTGGGAAAACAGTTGAAATGGCCGGACGACTTTTTCAACCTCATTTATTCAGTCAATTTCCAGCAATATAAACTGAGAAATTACAGGCAGATATTCAGCGGATTGAGCAATGGCACATCAACCAATATAAGCGCCAAAATCACATTGATGCGCAATTCAGCAGGCCCCAACCCGATTTTCCCAACCAGTGGATCCAATTTTTTATTCAGTGGACAGTTTACACTTCCCTATTCTCTTCTAGGCATCAATAAGAATGCAGCCAACCAATTTGTGTTACCCGAATTTCATAAATGGAGATTTAATGTAGACTGGTACACTCCCATTGGCCGTGCCAGGGGAGCAGAAAAAAACCAACAGTTTATATTAAGGGCTGCCGCCAAATTTGGTTTCATCGGAAGATACAATCCAAATCTTGAAATTTCTCCTTTTGAAAGATTTCAGGTGGGAGATGCGGGCTTGAGCAATACACAGGCTTTGCTTGGATACGACATCATCGCCCACAGAGGATATCCTATTTATGGAAACTCCAACCCCAAAATAAATCCTGAGGGAATTACTCCATCTCAGTATTTCACCATTTTCAACAAATATACAGTTGAGCTTAGATATCCATTCAGCACCAGCGCAGCCAGCACCATTTATGGACTTGCATTTTTTGAGGCGGCCAATGGGTGGTTTTCTTTCAGAGATTACAACCCATTCAAATTGCGTCGCTCCGTGGGTGCAGGCGTCCGGTTTTTTCTTCCTATGTTTGGGCTGTTGGGTTTCGACTACGGTATCGGACTCGACAGATACAATCAAACATCAGGCATACGAGGAGCTGCAAAATTCACTTTCATGCTTGGCCAGGAACCAGAATAATCTTCGGCTTGGAACAATTTCACAAACACTCAAACGAATTCTTAAAAATGAAAAAATATTTTCTACTGCTTCTTATACTTCTGTCTTCAGGCATATCCTTTGCCCAACGATACGCAGTGATTGATTCTAAATATATTCTCGGAAAAATACCTGAATATAAGGACGCACAAAAAAAACTGGATCAGTTTACGGAAATGTGGCAGCAGGAAATAGATCAGAAACAGGCCGCCGTTCTTAAAATGCGTAAAGACTTTGAAGCAGAACAAATCATGCTGGCCGACAATCTCAAACAGAAAAGAGAAGATGAGATTTTTAATAAAGAAAAAGAACTGCTGGATCTGCAAAAAAAACGCTTTGGATTTGAAGGAGATTTATTTAAAAAAAGAGGAGAACTGGTTAAGCCTATTCAGGATAAACTATATAATGCCATCCAAAAACTTGCGGCCGAAAATCAATATGATTTTATACTTGATAAAAGTGAAGGAATTACCGTTATATTTGCAGACCCAAAACTCGACAGAAGCGACGATGTTTTAAGGCTAATGGGGAATAAATAAATTAACTAGAAAAAATAAAATCAATGAGAAAATTAATCATTCTTGCAATCGTGTCCTTCAGCACATACATTGCATCAGCCCAAAATAAAACAGGATACATCAACACGGAGGAATTGATAGCTGCTATGCCGGAAGCCGAAAAAGCAGAAGCGGAGCTGAAAGAATATCAAACTTCACTTGCTCAACAAGGGCAAGACATGATGAAAGAGCTCAACGACAAAGACAGTATTTTTGTTAAAGACTCCCTGAAGCTATCACCCAGCATGAAAGAAATCAAAAAAAATGAATTGGTTTCGCTCTACCAGCGTGTTCAAAGCTGGAATCAGCAGGCGCAGGAAATGTATCAGCAAGAAGCTCAAAAAAAGATAATTCCCATTCGTAACAAAGCGTTTGAAGCCATTCGTGCTGTTGCCAAAGAAAGCGGTTATGCTTACATACTTGACAGCAATTCCGTGATTGTTGGCCCACCCGGAGACGATGTGCTGGCTCTGGTCAAGAAGAAACTCGGAATCAAATCAACTGCCACACAGCCCAAAAGACCCTAATCCATAAATTTTTATTACAAAGCCATCTCCATTTACGGGATGGCTTTGGTATTTTTGAAACATGAAGTCTGGACCCATCGGTGTATTTGACAGCGGATATGGAGGTCTCACTATTTTAAAAGAAATAGTTGCCACAATGCCCGGGTATGATTATGTTTATTTGGGAGACAATGCCCGTGCACCATACGGAACGAAATCGTATGATACCGTTTACGAATACACGCTAGAAGCTGTTAAATGGTTTTTGAATCAGGGTTGTTCTCTTGTCATTCTTGCGTGCAATACCGCTTCCGCAAAAGCACTGAGAACCATTCAACAAAAAGACCTGCCGATTATTGATAACAGTAAAAGGGTTTTAGGAGTGATAAGGCCGACCTCAGAAGTTATCGGTCATTACAGCAATACAGGTCATGTGGGAATTTTAGGCACGACCGGAACGGTACATTCAGACTCCTATCTCATAGAAATAGCAAAGTTCTTTCCACAAATAAAAGTCACCCAGGAGGCATGTCCGGAATGGGTGTCACTGGTGGAAGAAAATAAACATCAAACCTCCGAAGCCGATTTTTTTGTAAAGAAACATATTGACCACATACTGACGAAAGACGAATCCATTGATACCCTTTTGCTCGCATGCACCCATTACCCTCTATTGTTGGAAAAAATAAAAAAATATACCCCCGGTTCAACTCGCATCATCTCACAGGGAAAGATCATTGCAGACAGCCTAATGAACTATCTGAAACGACATCCTGAAATAGAGATCGCTTGCAGTAAGAACGCCGAAAAAAAATTTTATACAACAGGAAAAACTGAGGAATTTAATAGTCGCGCCACAACATTTTTTGGTGCCGAAGTTCGGTCTGAGAAACTTGTTCTATAATTTTTAGGAGCAATTTGAGTACTAAACAGCTTTAAATCCGGCAAATTCTTTGATAACTATTCGTTTTTTTAATGGAAAAACCTACCTTTGCAATCCTTTCACAAGAAACCGGGATGGTGCCCGGCTATTGAAACTGATTGAAACCCTATTTGTAAAAGGAAAATTTTTAAACAATGCCAGGAAAAAAAAGAACCTACCAGCCTCACACACGCCGCAGAAAATCTGTTCATGGTTTCCGTGCACGTATGCAGGATGCCAATGGTCGTAAAGTTTTGGCAAGCCGCAGGGCAAAAGGACGTCATAAATTGACGGTTTCTGATGAACACGGTTCAAAAAAATAGAGTGCCGGGTTCTCCGAATCCAAAAAATTATTCTAGCCTTTGCCTTGCAAAGGCTATTTTTATACCTTATTGTAGGCGAAATCAATCTAATCCATTTTTCATTTCTTTATTTTTGATTGAAAACGACTCAACGATATTTTTTTAAAAAACAAGAAAAGCTGAAAAGCAGAAAGGCCATCAGTAGTCTTTTTGCCGAAGGACAGCAGTTTACCATTTTCCCGATTAAAGTATACTGGCAATCAGCAACCACAGAAAATGTACTTCAAGTCGGCATTTCGGTAGGCAGCAAACATTTTAAAAAAGCAGTTGACCGAAACAGAATCAAACGCCTGATCAGAGAAGCATACCGACTGCAAAAAAACCAACTGAACGAACATCTGATTCATGCCAATAAAAACCTGACTTTCTTTGTCATTTATATAGGAAAAGATCTGCCCGATTACAAAGAGATTTATAAAAAAACCGGCATGGTTTTGAATAAACTTATTGCACTAAACCATGAAAATCATTAATCTGATATTAAGCGTACCTTTCATACTGTTGATTAAATTGTATCAATGGACTTTATCACCACTGCTGGGACCTAAATGCCGCTTTACGCCCACCTGTTCGGATTATGGCTTGCAGGCGTTAAAAAAATACGGACCACTAAAAGGCCTGTGGATGACAGTAAAAAGATTAGGTCGCTGTCATCCACTCGGAGGACATGGTTATGACCCCCTTCCCTAAAGGTTTTGTTAATTCTCTTTTAGATTAAAAAAATCGTTTTTATTTATCAGTTTTTTACACATTAATATAATTGATTTATATAAAAAAACGTCGTATTTTTTTTACCTTCGCACCGGAAACAAATTGTAGATTCGTAAATGTGTATAGGAAAATGAGAAAATTAATTTTGTTTAAAAATGATGCAATATTTGTATTTTTTTTATTTATAATGGGATGCTTGCTGTTCACTTCAAAAACTTCCCTCGCTAATACTCCTTCCGATACCACTCGTTTGGGAAACAGTTCTGATTTTTTCCCTGAGGATTCTTCTCTTTTAAGAAGTGAATATCTTTTGAAAAATGACCCTGTCTTCATTGAGAATTGGGACAATGAGATCACTTTTAGTTATGATGATGTCAATTTTGAGGACTTGCCCGAAGAAATGCTTTTTCCTCTGGTAAAAAATAACGAGGCTTTTATGTTAACATGGTATGGACGAGTAAATTCCACATACAAAAAAAGATGGGGCAAACAACATCATGGATTGGATATTCATTTAAAAACAGGAGATCCTGTATTCAGTGCTTTTGACGGTGTTGTGAGGTACGCACAATACAACAAATCGGGTTTTGGAAATTGCATTGTCATCAGACACTTAAGTGGAATTGAAACCGTATACGCACACTTGAGTAAGATTGAAGTTGAGCCCAATCAATTTGTTTACAGTGGACAACAAATCGGACTTGGAGGCAATACCGGACACTCTTTTGGTCCCCACCTTCATTTTGAAGCTCGATATAAAGGTTATTCATTCAATCCGGAGTATTTTATAGACGTAAATACTCAACAACTTAAAAGTGACACACTCTTTCTCACTAAAAATGATTTTACCGCATATGTAAACAAAAATGATTTTACGCGGAAATCAAAACATGATAATAAAAACGATTTTGAAGAACAAACCGCTGTATCACAAAATCCTGAACCGGCAACAACGCCTTCTATTGATGAATATAGCAAAAATCTAGATACCTGGCCGGATATAAACAATGATAAAAAGGATTTTTACGAAAAAGAAGAAGTTATATCGAATGGCAACAATGAAGCTTTGGAAAAGGTTAATGAGAATCATACAGAAAAAGCAACTGTCATTACCAAAGCAAAAAAGGTCATTACAAAAAATCCTTCTGGCAACATTAAAACAACCCTAAAAAACAAAGCAACAGTTCCGGCAAAAACAACAATGCCGAAACCTGCAACAAATCAGATCAAGACCCCAACAAATAAAGTTGTTACGGCTACAAAAAAAATAAACTCCAATACCTCAACTACAACCCCAAAAAACAAAGCAACAGTTCCGGCAAAAACAATAATGCCGAAACCTGCAACAAATCAGATCAAGACCCCAACAAATAAAGTTGTTGCGGCTACAAAAAATATAAACTCTAACACCTCAACTACAACCCCAAAGAACAAAACAACAGTTCCGGCAAAAACAACAATGCCGAAACCTACAACAAATCAGATCAAGACCCCAACAAATAAAGCAACTGTTACGGTGCCAAAAAATAAAAACATCAACATCAATAAAACATCTCAACAAACAACTCTGAAAAAAGGAGCTCCTGTAATTACAGTTTCCCAAACCAAGAAATTGAATGCCTCAAATCAGGGAGTTAAGAAATCTGGAACCCAATCCAAAAAGAATCCATAATCAACCCTTTTATAAAACTTCTATACATAAGAAATAGAACTATAAATAAAATTTGAATGATTTCAATCGATAATGACTTGACATATCTAAAAAATAATATTAAATTTATTACGTTATACCTTACACTCCTGCTGTTGGCAGGCACAATAGAATATTCCTTTTCCGGTAAAGTCATTTTAAATTCATCAGATCCTCATACTTCCATACACAACTCAGCTCCTTACAATGTAAGTGGTTCTGATACTATTACCATTGTTGCCGTTGGTGATTTAATGTGTCATTCACCTCAATATCAAAGTGCTAAAACATCTGCCGGATATGATTTTTCAGAAGTATTCAGCGCCGTTAAGCCATATCTTTCCTCTGCCGATCTTTGTTTCGGCAATCTTGAAACCGTAACTGCAGGTCCGGATGAAAATTATTCAGGTTATCCTCAATTCAACACTCCCGCTGCCTATCTGCAGGGCATGAAAGATGCAGGATTCGATGTGGCTACCAATGTAAATAACCATTCTCTCGACAGGCGATTCAAAGGGATTGAAAGAACAATTGACTCATTGGATAAAGTAGGATTGCTGCATACAGGAACATATAAAAATGCAGAGGACACGTCTCAAACTCTGGTCGTTGAAGCCAAAGGAATTAAAATTGCTGTTCTTGGTTATACCTTCAGCACAAATGGCATTCCACTTCCCGTTGGAAAAGAGTTTTGTGTAAACATGATTGATTCGGGCAGAATGAAAAGAGATGTGGAAAGAGCCCAAAAAACAGGAGCAGATAAAATAGCTGTGTTTATTCATTGGGGAAATGAGTACGAGCGTTATCCCAACAACTATCAGAAAAAATATGCCAATTACCTGAGCGAGCTAGGCGTGGATCTTATTTTTGGATCACATCCTCATGTCTTACAACCTACAGAAATCATCAGCAAAAACAACAAGCCTACCTTTGTTATTTATTCAATGGGCAATTTCGTTTCCGGCCAAAGAAAACCTTTTACCGATTATGGCGTAATCATACGAATGCAGTTGATTAAAGACAGATCTACAGGTATAACAAAAACAGGTAAAATTGACTTTATACCTACCTATGTAAGCACACAAAAAGGAGGGTTCAAAATATTACCCGTTGCAGATGCAATCAATGCTTATGATAAGAATCTTACAGATCACTTAAGTTATAGTCCGGGTGATATCAGCAGGCTGAAAGCAATTTGGAAAGAAGCAACCGATCACCTCACCAATAAGGAAACGAATATTTTCCCACACACTCAACAATAGTAGAATTTAAATCAATTTCTTGCTCATCAGATACTCTGCAATCTGAATCGCATTCGTTGCGGCACCTTTTCGTAAATTATCACTCACAATCCAACAATTAAGAGTGTTTGCTTGTGTTTCATCTCTTCTAATGCGACCGACAAACGTATCGTCTTTATCGTGAGCCGTTAGAGGCATGGGATAAATGAAATTGGCTACATCATCCTTTAATACAACTCCTGGAGCTGATGCAATAATATTTTTTACGGCTTCAAGGTCAAAATCATTTTCAAACTCAATATTCACAGATTCGCTGTGTCCTCCCATGGTGGGGATGCGAACACAGGTTGCCGTTACTTTAATAGAGTCATCCTCCATAATTTTTTTAGTCTCATTGGTCATCTTCATCTCTTCTTTTGTATAACCGTTTTCCAGAAAGACATCTATATGCGGTATAACGTTCAAATCGATAGGATACTTGTACGCCATTTCTCCATCAATTCCTTTTCTTTCATTCATGAGTTGAGTAACCGCTTTTACTCCCGTACCCGTTACGCTTTGATAGGTGCTGACAACCACTCTTTTGATTTTATACTTATCGTGTAATGGTTTCAGAACCACCACCATCTGAATGGTAGAGCAATTGGGATTGGCTATGATTTTATCATTTTCAGTAAGCACATGTGCATTTACCTCCGGCACAACAAGTTTTTTTGCAGGATCCATTCTCCATGCGCTGGAGTTATCAATTACAGTAATCCCTGCTTCGGCAAATTTAGGCGCCCACTCCAATGAAGTACTGCCTCCGGCAGAGAAAATGGCAACAGACGGTCTTGCATCAATTGCATCCTGCATGCCTACAACTTTAAAGGGCTTCCCCTTGAATCTTATTTCCTTGCCTATAGATCTCTCAGAGGCCACCGGCAAAAGCTCGGTAACGGGAAAATTTCTTTCTTCCAAGACTTGTAACATTTTTGTTCCTACCAAACCGGTAGCACCAACAACAGCAACTTTCATTTGATTCTCTTTTTTAACGAAAAATAATTTTTGAAATGCAAAAATAGGATTCATGCGTTAATTCACAAGACTAAAATCAAAAGTCCAAATTGAAATGCAGAAAGGGAAAGTTAAATCAATATCTATAAAGCCTGAGACCAAATCGAAATATGATAAGTATTTGTAAACGATTAAGTTGATCTCTGGCTTCCGATTTGATAACGCGATATTATATCCAATTTATTTTTACTAAAATCAACCTTATGAAAAGAATGAGATTCTTTTTGGGGATATGCCTGCTCCTTGGCTTACGTTCAAATGCCCAATTAAATGAACGCTTTGATGATGGGGATTTTATCGTGAACCCGGAATGGACCGGCGATACTGCTTTATGGAAAATCAATAATGATGGGCGACTGCAGACCAGCTCCTCTGAAATAAATGGCATCTATTATTTATCAGCTGAAAACAAAAAAGTAATTGATGTCGAATGGCGTTTTTATATTGAGTTGCATTTCAACACCTCTTCCGTTAATTATGCCGATGTTTATCTTTCCTCCAATTCTTCAAATCTGAAACAAACAGATATTACGGGATATTTTGTCAGAATAGGAAATACAACCGATGAGATATCTCTTTACAGAAAGGACAAGTTGTCTTCAACAAAAATAATCGACGGGGCAGATCAAAAACTCAACAGCAGTAAATCTATCATTTATATTACGGTAAAGAGGAATGCAAAAAATGAATGGCAGCTTTTCACAAAAGTCAATCAGCAAGCTGAAACAATAGAGGGAATGGCCACAGACTCTAGTTATCTGTCGGGCAATTTTTTTGGAATTCTGGTAAAACAAAGTACAAGCTCTTTTTTTAATAAACATTTTTTTGACGAAATATCGATTCAAAAACTCATTCCGGATACAATACCTCCGAAAATAAAAAATGTTATTGCAATAGATAAAAATAAAATGGATATCCTTTTTGAAGAGCCCGTTGAAAAAAAATCGGCTGAACTGACTTCTAACTACGAAGTCGATCACTCTTTATTTATGCCTGTTTCATCCGTAGTTGATTCCGTCAACAACAGTTTGGTGCATTTGATTTTTAAAGACTCTTTTCCTCCAAGGACCATTTTAAATCTCTCCATAAAAAATGTAAGTGATTTAACGGGAAACCTTTCTTCCAACCTCAGTACGACATTTCATTATTACATACCCATTGCATTTGATATTATAATAGATGAAATCATGTCGGACCCTTCCCCTTCCGTAGCATTACCTGAAGTGGAATGGGTAGAGATTAAAAATAACTGTTCTTTTCCCATAAATCTCAAGGGATGGAAAATTGCCAATTCGACTACAATCAGCAGTCCGTTAAGAGATTGCATCATTGCACCTGACAGCTTACTCATTCTTGGAAGCGGCACTGCAAGTTTGGAAATGTCTGTATTTGGAAAGACTTTGAACGTAAACGGATTTCCCTCCCTAAATAATTCAGGAGATCTGCTTTATCTAATTTCTCCTGAGGGAAAAACTATTCATGCCTTGAAATATTCCGATAAATGGTATCAAAATAATTTAAAAAAAACAGGAGGGTGGTCGCTGGAAATGATTGATGTTGACAGGCCCTGTTCTTCTGAAGAAAACTGGCAGGCTTCTGTTTCCATTGCTGGCGGAACACCAGGCAAGTTGAACAGTTGCCAATCCATACTACCGGATAACGTTGCCCCAAAAGTCATACATGCTTTTGCGGAAGACAATCTGCACATCGTAATATATATGAGTGAGCCGATAGATAGTATCACTGCTACAAAGACCAGCTTCTATTTCGTGAGTGATGGCATAGGAAATCCATCCAAAGTTATTGTGATGCCACCGCTGTTTGATAAAATAGTCATAGAATTGAAAACGCCATTGTCAAATAAAAAAATACATACCATTTCAATTACCGGCATTACAGATTGTTCAGGAAATATGATTCATGCCAATGAAAAAATTATGACAGGGATTGATGAATCCGCTGAAAGTGGCGATGTCGTAATCAATGAAATATTATTTAATCCCAAAGGAGAAGGAAGTGACTGGATAGAGTTGTACAACCGAAGTAAAAAAATACTGAATCTTAAAAATTTAATAATTGGCAGCCTGAATAGTTTGGGGGAATCCGTTCAGTTAAATGCTTTAAGTGATGACAATTATTTATTTTTCCCGGGAGAATACTTAGTTATAACAGAAGACGCATCTTTCCTTTTACGTGACTACTTGGTAAAATCGCCAGATAAAATATTTTTAATAAATTACTTGCCCAGCATGCCGGATGATGCCGGGCGCGTTGTTTTGCTGAATGAACAGGGGGCGGTTGTTGACAAACTATTTTACAATGAAGACTGGCATTATAAATTGCTGAACAATACGGAAGGTATTTCGCTTGAGCGAATCAGTTATGATGCACCTACACAGCAAGAGGATAATTGGCATAGTGCTGCAGAATCCGTTGGCTATGCCACACCGTCTTATGCCAATTCACAGCAGAAAAATACAATAGAGATCAATGATATGGAACTGTCTTGCTCTGAATATTTCAGTCCGGATAATAACGGTGTAGATGATTTGCTCTTGATCCAATACCGATTCCCCGAACCGGGATACGTGATGAATATCATGATTTATGATGCTTCCGGAAAACGTATTAATCATCTGACAAAAAATGTGCTTTGTGGAAAATATGGGTTTTACAAATGGGACGGACTGGATGAGAGAAAGCAGCCGGCTGCAAGCGGTGTGTATATTTTGTATGCAGAAGCGTTTAATCTAAAAGGGGAAATTAAAAAGCATAAAAAGCCCTTTGTGTTGGTAAGATAAGATTCAATTTTAATTGGCAGATTGATCGGGGCGGGATTCCAGTATTCTTCTTACCAGCAGATATCCTCCGAAAGCACATGTTAGACCAAACAACATGAGTCTGACCAATTCCCTGGCATTTACTGATGGATCTATATATACATCAAAAATGATGATGCCGATTGCCATACCTAAAAACTCGGCAACCATCCATGCTACTATAGTATAGATTTTCCATGGGAATGGCTTAAGCCCTTTGCTGACTGCGAGTGTGCCAATATGCCGGGATAAGAAATAAAGAACAATTATTTCAATCATAGATGTATTGATTATACCAAATCAATATCAAAGTTAACCAGTTGAACAAATTCAGATATGCGCTCTTCGATATCTTTTGAAGTGATTTCTTTCATGCGATCAGGCCCGAATTTCTCAACGCAGAAGCTGGCCAATGCGCTTCCTACAATAATGGCTGTCTTCATATTATCAAAACTGATGTCTTTTGTCTTGGCGAGATGACCAATAAAGCCACCGGCAAAAGTATCGCCGGCGCCTGTGGGATCAAACACATCCTCTAACGGTAACGCAGGTGCGAAAAAAACATGATTTTTATGAAACAATAAAGCTCCATGTTCTCCCTTTTTGATAATCAGATAAGACGGACCCATGGATAAAATTTTTCTTGCTGCCTTAACCAAAGAAAATTCACCGCTCAATTGACGTGCTTCACTATCATTGACCAACAATACATCCACTTTGGCAATGACCTCTTTCAAATCGTCCAGTGCCACGTCCATCCAGAAGTTCATTGTATCCATTACAATCAGTTTAGGCCGTTTTTTCAACTGATTGATCACACTCAACTGGAGTTTAGGCATTACATTCCCCAACATTAAAAATTCACTGCCTTGATAGCTGTCCGGCACAACTGGATTGAAGTCTTCCAAAACATTGAGATCCGTCACAAGTGTATCACGGGAGTTCATGTCGAGATGATAACGGCCGCTCCAGAAAAATGATTTTTTGTCTTGAACCATTTCCACCCCATCCATTTGGACACCTCTTTTTTTCAATTCATTGATTTCATTTTCAGGAAAATCATTTCCTATGATGGAAATCTGCTGAACGGGTTTAATAAAATTGCTGGCGGCATAAGCAACATAGGTAGCGGATCCACCGATTATTTTATCAACTTTGCCAAAAGGTGTTTCAATAGCATCAAAAGCCATTGTGCCAACGGTAATCAAAGACATAAATTTTTTATTAGTGTTTAAAAAATAAAACTCGGCAAAAGTAGCGCAATAATTGAAGATTTGATAACACTAATCCCAAATTGTATTAATTTGTCGCCATGTTCTTAAAATTACATCCACAAAATCCTCAACCCAGGCTGATTCAGCAGGTTGTAGATTGCCTTACATCGGGTGGAATAATCATATATCCGACTGATACGATATACGGCTTGGGCTGCGATATTTCAAAGCCAAAAGCCGTTGAAAAAATATGCAGAATAAAAGGAACCGATCCAGCCAAAGCACAGCTTTCTTTCATTTGTAAAGATCTGAGTCATTTGAGTGATTATACCAAAAGCATCAATACTCCGCTATTCAGACTTTTGAAAAGTCATCTACCAGGGCCTTTTACGTTTATTCTGCCGGCAAGCAAACAGGTGCCTAAAATTTTACAATCCAAAAAATCAACAATTGGACTTAGAATACCTGATAACACTATTTGCCAGACGATACTCAAAGAACTCGGCCATCCGATTCTAAGTGCTTCTTTACCTGATGGTAACATAGAAGAATATACCGATCCGGAGATTATATATGATATCTTCAAGGACAAAGTTGATTTGGTGATTGACGGCGGTATTGGTGGCATGACACCCTCCACGATTGTCGACTGCACCGGCGATGAGTGGGAGATTCTTCGGCAGGGAGAAGGAGTTTTGAACGTTTAAAGGTTTAAGGGTTTAGGGATTACCCCACCATGGTTCGTGTCCTCACGAACTATAAATATGTATCCAATTTTTCAGCACAGAGAAAAAGATTATACGGAGGCAACGCAGAGAATACCTCCGCGGTTATAAACTAAACTGATAGATTTTCCTCATTTAGCAGTTCTCTCCTTAAATAAATTCAACTGCTTAGGTACGATGTTGAAACTGTTTCTGTGAAAAGGACTCAATCCATGCATCTCTATTGCTCGCCGATGCTGGGCTGTTCCATATCCCTTATTTTTATCCCAACCATAATGCGGAAATTGTTGATGTATTGATAACATGTATGCATCACGGTAAGTTTTTGCCAAAATACTCGCTGCCGCAATAGAAGCATATTTGCCATCGCCTTTTATAATACAATGATGCTGTATATTTTTATACGATTTAAACCGATTGCCGTCAATCAACAAGAGATCAGGCTTTTTTTTCAGCTTATCCAGACAAAGATGCATGGCTTTAAAAGATGCTTGCAAAATATTTATCTTGTCAATCTCTTCATGATCCACCATTTGTACGGAAAAAGCAATGCTTTCTTTTTCAATTACAGGCCTTAGTATATCACGTTGGTGCTCTGAAAGTTTCTTACTGTCGTTTAACAAAGGATGATAAAAATCTTTTGAAAGTACCACGGCTGCCGCAAAAACCGGTCCGGCATAACATCCCCTTCCGGCTTCATCAAGGCCGGCTTCCATTTTATGTACGTCAAAATAATTGGCAAGCTGCATTACTGTACAACAAATATCAGTAAATCTCCATTAAAGATTGCTCATTGCATATAAAGATTCAACTCTGTGTTACCTTTGCAAACGATGAACGAAAAGAATCTGCAAAAAAACAACCGGCAAGTGGCAATATGGCTGCTCATCGGCGTGGGTATGATTGTAATTCAGGTAGTACTTGGCGGAATCACCCGCCTCACCGAATCCGGACTCTCCATTACCGAATGGAAGCCGATCACAGGCGCATTGCCTCCTTTGAGTGAAGCCGCCTGGCAGCAGGAATTTGAAAAATATAAAAATATTGATCAGTTCAAATATTTCCATCAGCATTATACTTTGTCAGACTTCAAATTTATTTTCTTCTGGGAATGGGCGCATCGGTTTTGGGCAAGATTGATTGGACTGGTCTTCGCTGCAGGTTTCATTTACTTCATCATAAAAAAGAAAATGAATGCCTCGATGATCAAACCAATGATAATATTGTTTTTGCTGGGCGGGATTCAGGGTGCAATTGGCTGGATTATGGTCAAAAGCGGGCTGGTTCCTGAAAAATATTTTGTAGGGCATGTGGAACTAACCACCCATTTTATAGCCGCCCTCATATTATTATTCTATACGCTTTGGTTTGCACTCCGTCTGCTTCCCTCTTTTAAGGAAAAAATAAAAGACAAAGCCATTTCAACAATTCTCAATCTTTTGCTTGTACTTGTTTTTTTTCAACTTGTTTTCGGCGGATTCATGGCCGGGCTGAAAGCCGCGCCGATAGGCAGTTCTTGGCCATTGATTAATCTGCCTGCCAATTTTGATGACATCATTTATTGTACGCATTTTTTTCACAGAGGAATTGCATACGTACTCTTTTTTGCCGGCATCCTCTTTTTTGTAAAGGGAAAAAAATTCGCACATGCCTCCTTATTCAACAGATTAAGATGGGGATTTTTTCTGTTTCTCCTCATTCAGGTATTGTTGGGAATTTCAACTTTAATGAGCGCCTCTTCCATCAATACTGAAACCGGAAAAAATACACTTTTTGTAATACTGGGCGTTACACATCAGTTTATCGCCATGGTGTTGGTAATGTATCTCTGTGCCTTACGTTTTCTCGTAAGAAGTTCTTCAAGGACTTAATAATCTGATTGCCTTGGGCAAAATTTTTACTTCAATTGATTCAGCAGTATCTACAGGCTCTCCGTCTATATGCAGGGGGGCGAGTGATGGATTTTTAATTGTCAGTTTGTCTGCGTGAAAATAAAATATATTTTTCTTCTTATTAATAATCTCTTTGCCCGGCTGTATTTTCCCAAAAGTAATTTGTCTGAGTATAGACAAAGCTGTTATAATTTTATTTTTTTTATTTACGACTACCACATCAAGCCGCCCATCACTCAGCGAAGCCCGGGGAGCAATTTTAATTCGGCTGCCGAATTGGTTGCTGTTGGCAAAGCTGATAAACAAGGCTTCTGTTTGAATGATATAATCATCAAAAGCAATGATAAAAGGAAAAGCCGGCGTAGAGAAAAATCGATGTAGGGAAATTTTGATATAAGGGAACAGACCTCTTTTTTTTCGGCCGGCAAACTCAAGAGCCACGGCAGCATCAAATCCAAGCCCTGCAAGCATACAGCCAAAATGATTATTGATAAAAAAGCCATCTATCAGCTTGGTTTTCCCTGCAAAAATGATTTCAAGCGCTTTTTTTAGATTTCCACCAATCCCCGAACCATGCGCCAGTCCGTTTCCCGAACCCACAGGAAGTATACCGATATTGACA
>VERM01000174.1 GCA_018882645.1 Ferruginibacter sp. | reverse complement strand
CGGTTAAAACCGTGGGCTAGGTTAAAACCGTGGGCTAACAATAAAATAGAGAATTAGGAGTAAAAAACTAAAGTGCTTTTTTTTCTTCCAGCCATTTGTTTCTTCCCCAGCCGGGAATGACGTGTTTTTCGCTATGGTAAGATGAGCGAACGAGCGGTCCACTCTCAACATAGTCCAAACCAATCTGATATCCTATTTCACGGTATTCAGCAAATTCATCGGGATGTATGAATCTGTCAACGGATAAATGATTTTTTGTAGGTTGCAGATATTGACCAAGTGTAACAACATCTACACAGCTGTTGTAGAGATCCTTTAGTATTTGAATGACCTCTAGACGTGATTCACCTAATCCGAGCATTATTCCACTTTTTGTTCGCATACCTCCTTCTTTAAGTATCTTCAGCGTTTCCATGCTTTGCCAGTATTTCGCCTGTATGCGAACCTGACGCGTTAATCGCTCCGTAGTTTCAATATTATGACTGACCACCTCGGGTGCAGCATCTATGATTCGTTGGATATTTTCTTTTTGAGCCTTGAAATCAGGAATCAATGTTTCCAGTGTAGTATCAGGATTTAAAGCTTTTACGGCTTTAATGGTATTGTGCCAAATGATGCTACCGCCATCTTTCAATTCATCCCGGTCTACCGAAGTAATGACAGCATGTTTCACTTTCATCAGATGAATCGCCTCAGCAACACGTTGAGGTTCATCCCAGTCAACCGCCTCGGGTCTTCCTGTAGCCACAGCACAAAAACCGCAACTTCGGGTACATATGTTTCCCAAGATCATGAAAGTAGCCGTTCCTGCCCCCCAGCACTCTCCCATGTTTGGACAGTTGCCACTTTCGCATATGGTGTGCAATTTATGGGTGTCCACAAGACTACGAACATGCTTGTATTCTTCACCAATTGGAAGTTTAACCCTAAGCCAATTGGGCTTTTTTAATGCAGGTATTTGGTCGTCAGAAACTGTTCCACATCCCATAAGCTGAATTTATTATCACTTTGCAAAGGTAAGAAGTCATTTTCAATGAGAAAATTCATTGAAATGAATAACAATGTCTTATTAGATTGGTTCGAAGTTGATTATTTTCTTCTGCCAAAAACTATGGAAACGTAACCGTTAAAAAAGAAGCGGTTTTGTTTGATGTTAATCATCTGCGGAATGTTTTTAAAATAATATTCCGCGTTTACCCCAACTTCAAGGGCACTTACCAGTTCGTTATACTTTCCATAATCAAATCTCACCGCCGGCTTCACATACAATCCAGGAATCAATTTCAGTTTTTCCCATCCTATTCCCAGATTGGGACCTCCAATAATAGGGCCGTTTATAAAATAATTTTGATCAGGCGATTCGTATCCAACAAAAACGTAGTTACCCCCGCCTTTGTCAACCTCAACCAGATATGGTCTTAGAAATGCCATAGAGATACCTCCTCCGAAATTACCAGTTACACAGACGCCATTTTTATTTGATTTGTTTCCCAATAAAATTTGCTGTTGCACACCCAGTTTGACCGGATAGAAATAATTAATTTTTCCGTAAATCACCGGAGCAGTAGGACTGAAATCGTTTCGTAATTTTTGCTCTTTGACATGTTTTCTTTCAGAAATATCCAGTTGAAATAATAAAGTACGTTTTTTAAAAGGATAACTATTCCACGGTTGATTATTCCATCTAATCGAACTGTCTAAAATCATTTCTCCTTCGTTACTCGCAACCTCCAAAAATGCTCCATACCCATCATTTGCAAGTTTAAAACCAAACACAGTATGTTTTCTGAATTTGATTACGCCCTCCTCCTCTTGGCGAATGATGGCATCTATTCTTTGTCTCCTTTCCTCTCGTCTGCTTTTCTTATTGCCGACATTTTCCTGAGCGGCAACAAAATTCATTGCAACAATAGATGTCAGTAACACTAATAATTTCTTCATACTTATTATTTCTTAAGTAAATTTATGTAAAATTAATCGGTTATTATTTAAGTTTGAATGATTAATAATGATTAAATCTGACAAAACTCATCAAAATTTTAAATTATGACAGCCAGAGTTGAATACAAAGGAGATTTAAGATGCGAATGCACACATTTACAAAGCGGAAGCATCATTGAAACAGATGCGCCTAGCGATAACAGAGGAAAAGGTGAAAGGTTCAGTCCAACAGATACGGTATGTATTGCACTGGCCACATGCATCATCACTACAATGGGAATAAGGGCAGCAGATATGAATATTGATCTCAAGGGCACCAAGATTGATGTAACCAAACATATGCTTAGTGAACCCAGAAGAATCGGAAAAATTGATGTTACTCTTCATATTCCGACAATGGGATTGGAGGCTAAGGATAAAGAAGTATTGCAGAAAATAGGCGACAATTGCCCAGTGATGAAAAGTCTGCATCCTGATCTCGAGGTACGTACTACCTACAACTGGGTTGGATAATCACAGCTATTGTGTTTTACTTAATATCGCATTGCCCCAGCCGCACTCAAGACATCTCATCTTGTTACAGTACTCATTTTTCAAATGGATCATTGCTTGTGTATCAAATGCCGACAACAAAGCAATATTGAGTTTTTCAAACCCTGATGAGATTTTATTTTTTTCAGGTTTCATATTTTCCAGCCATTCAATCGCTTTTTTTTGATGAGATACTTCTTTGTTAATGTATCCATAGGAATACATAACCGGAACAATCGTATTGATAATGGTATGTTGCAAGAGTCCAACTCCGGATTTTTTAGACTTCCGCTTACCGGGTATATCCAACTGATAATGGTCATGCCAATAAGAAGAAAGTTCACACTCCAAGAGATTCTTTATATCCCCATGGGTGTTCATTTGAAGTATTAATGAGACAGAAATATGAGTTTTGTTAAGCAAAGCAGCCAAGTGAGCCAATCGGATGTCTGGGAAATTAGCGGGCCTCATTCTCAAAACATCTAATGAAACTTTTGGCTGTATCAACGAATATTTTTTCTTCAAAAACAAATATTCTTTTTGAATACGTACAGCATAATCGTCATTTAAAACCGAATTCAATAAGCCCGATTGACCAAGCAATAATGCCTCCAGTTGAAATAATGATTTTCGGTGTCTGAGAAAAATGATATAAGGTATGCTTTTGGCAATTTGCAAAAACGCTTCGCCGTTTACTTTCATTCCAAAATTTTTAAAAAGCAACCACCACGCTACTTCGTCCCAGTGATAGTGATTCTCCTTTAACAAAGATTGGATGAAGACTGATTTCAATTCAAGCCTTTCTATCAACATATGATCTATCCATTTCTCGATAGCCATTGAAGAAGCTGAATGGATCATATTTTCACAGGGAATGAATTTGGGTTGCTGCAATAAACTCTCATACCTTTTTAATAATAATTTGGGTACTCTGTGTTGTAATTCTATTGTAGGGAAGTCTTCATTAATTTCCTGATCATGAATCCACACCACATGTAAAATGACATTTTGATATTTTACATCGTCACTGTGTTTATGTTTTATCCAGTCTGATGATTTTACATGCAATTCTATGTTGCCTACCCATAAAGTATTTCCTGATTTTATTCTGGCATTTAGAAAATCAGGCCCCTGATTGGTATTGTATTCGCCTCTTGCATAAATGATCAAATCATCCTGATCTGTTGTGTATAGAGAGGATTGGTCATACAATTGATACTGCCAGATATAATGCAGAAGCTTTTCGTTCATGGGTATGATTATTCGAATGTAAACTCAAATAAAAATACCTCTGTGAGTGATGAAGAGAAAAAGAAAATGACCGTCAAGCAATGAGATTAAAACATGAATTATCCGAGGGTTTTCAGAGCCTGTACCACACGGCTTACGGGAAGTCCCATGACATTGTAAAAATCACCTTTGATTGATTTTATTCCGACGACCCCAATCCATTCCTGGATGGCGTAAGCGCCGGCTTTATCAAAGGGATGGTACTTTTCTACATAGTAAGATATCTGCTCATCAGATAGTGGATAAAATTCAACTTCAGTAGTGTCTGTAAAAGAAAGTTCATTATCACCCGAAAGAATCACCACTCCAGTAATTACCCGATGGGTTTTTCCGGAAAGCAATTTAATAAAACGGATAGCTTCTTCCTTATCCTTCGGTTTTCCTAAAATTTTATTTTCACTTACAACAATCGTGTCTGCTGCCAGAACAGGTAAGGATTTTTTTGTTGCCTGTTGAACGGCCAATGCTTTATTCCTGGCAATATAGGTAGGTACATTCTCAACCAAAATTGAGTCGGGAAAATTTTCATCCGCAGCCCTGACG
>VERM01000173.1 GCA_018882645.1 Ferruginibacter sp. | reverse complement strand
CATCTTCGCTTTCGTACCAATACTTTCGGGGCGGTTTTCAGAGTAAGACATGCCCTGGCTTTTGCCATACACGAGTTCTTCAATAAAAAGGGTTTTGTATATATACATACGCCCATTATCACAGCAAGTGACGCGGAGGGCGCCGGAGAAATGTTTAAGGTAACCACACTCCCCCTCGATGGCAGCGCGCCAAAAAACGAAGACGGATCCATTAATTTCAAAGAAGATTTTTTTGGAAGAAGCACCAATCTGACCGTAAGTGGTCAGCTCGAAGGAGAACTGGCTGCCATGGCATTCAGTGATATATACACTTTTGGTCCAACCTTCCGCGCCGAAAACAGCAACACCACAAGGCATTTGGCAGAGTTCTGGATGATTGAGCCCGAAATGGCTTTCTATGATCTGGAAGATAATATGAATCTTGCCGAAGAGTTTATCAAATATATCATTCGCTATGCAATGGACAACAACAAAGACGATCTCGAATTCCTTGCACAGCGACTTCAAGAGGAAGAAAAACAAAAACCTCAGAACGAAAGAAGCGAAATGGGACTCATGGAAAAGCTGGAGTTTGTGGTCAATAATAATTTTGAAAGAATCACATATACGGAAGCCATCGATATTCTTCGCGAAAGCAATCATAATAAAAAGAAAAAATTCCAATATCTGATTAATGAATGGGGGATAGATTTACAAAGCGAACACGAACGCTATCTGGTAGAAAAGCATTTTAAAAAACCTGTCATACTCAGCAATTATCCAAAAGAAATTAAGGCTTTTTACATGAGACAAAACGACGACGGAAAAACCGTTGCTGCTATGGATATTCTGGCTCCGGGTATCGGCGAAATTGTCGGCGGATCCCAAAGAGAAGAACGGTTAGAAAAGCTATTAAACCGGATGAAAGAGATGCAAATCCCTGCGGAAGAGCTCGATTGGTATTTGGACACCAGAAGGTTCGGTGCTTGTCCTCATGCGGGATTCGGACTTGGTTTTGAGCGACTGGTATTGTTTGTTACGGGCATGACCAACATACGTGATGTGATTCCTTTTCCCCGCTATCCCAAAAGCGCCGCATTTTAATTACCAATTATTTTCTCATATTTTCATTAGCTTTATAACTTATCCATTATGGCTAAAAGAAAGTATCTCGACTACATTATCAATCCACTGGAATTACTGAGAACTAAAAAAGTGCTCAATGTAAACCCCACTATTGAGCCAGAAAGAAAAAAAGAAACTGCGGTAAAACTTTTTCTTTTTGAATACGATAAACAGGATTGTAAATTCTCCTCTCTGCAAGCAACGGAAGATAGTTTTGCTCATGCGTTGACCCCTCAGGTTTCATGGATCAATGTTGATGGTATTTTAAAAGATCCGGTTGAAAAAATATGCAACCACTTTGGAATTCACCCTTTGATTATTGAAGATATTCTCAGTATGGGGCAGCGGCCCAAAATGGAAGAAATAAACGGTATTGTTTTCTGTGTGATGAATATGTTGTATTTCAATGAATCAGAATCTTCTGTTGAATCTGAACAAATTAGTATTATCCTTGGAAAAAATTTCGTCATTAGTTTTCAGGAAGACGCATCAAGAGATGTTTTTGACGGACTTAGAGATAAAATTAAAATTTCCGGTAGCAAAGTTCGACTAAACGGTGCTGATTTTCTTTTTTATACTTTGATAGACTCTATCGTTGATCATTATTATCTGGTAATGGAAAAGCTGGGAGATAGAATTGAAGAACTCGAAGAAGATGTGATACGCCAGGCCAATAAAAGAACTCTGGCTAAAATTAATATTCTTCGTAAAGAAATGATTGTTTTGAAAAGAAGCATCGGGCCGGTTAGAGATCTGGTAAACGGAATTCTTAGAAGCGAAAGCGAACTGATAGAAGAAAAAACGGAAAAATATTTTAAAGATGTTTACGACCATATTGTTCAGGCCAATGATCTGGCAGAAAACTATCGGGATATGATGCTGAACTTGCAGGATCTGTATATGAGCAATGTGAACCTGAAACTGAATGAGGTGATGAAAGTAATGGCGATTGTGACTTGTTTACTGGCACCCGCTACGGTTATTGGTGGAATATTTGGAATGAACTTCGATAGAATTCCTCTAATCCATAATCACTGGGGATTTTTTATATGCGTTGGGTTGATGGTGATTTTTCCGCTTTGGATGGTATATTATTTTAAGCGGAAGGGCTGGTTTTAATTTCTTTCTTATATACAGGAACGGTGCTGCAGGGCTCACCATACATGATGCTCTTCGCCACAGGTCTCAATAATTGGGTTATTTTGAAGTACGCTTCCTCAGGAATGGGTGTTTCGCCACAACCTTTTATAACGATTCTCTTTTCTGAATATTCAGCTACATCAATATTTCCAATATTATTCAATAGAAGCTTCTGTCTAACTTCTTGTTCTGTTCCCATCGCAGCTTGTTTTGCATAGGGTTGTAACAATGAAGCCACAAGCATGTAAGCCCACATAGGAATTATGGCGTCTGCAGAACAATGAATAGCAACGTTCTTGTCCTGATAATTTTTTACATCAATTTGCTTTAGCGCTTGTCTGAATTCTTTTTCTTTTAAAATTAGACCCATAAAAAGGTAGTCTTTTAAATCAAAAGAAACAATCTGTTCTTTTGGAAAAAAATTTTCCAGATCAATTGTTATTATTCCGCTTTCCGCTACTTTATTGACTATGGGGTCTGTCATTCTTATACAAAAATAAAACAAAAAGCCGGCCTGATAAACAGCCGGCTTCCAGTAAAATAATTTAACTAAAAGTGTTCGCTTCTGTTGTCTTTAATTTCGGCCAGTTTTCTTAATCCATCTAACCAATTTCCAGACTGGTTGCGAAGCGCAGATGTTCGTGCAGAAATTCTTTGGTTTAAGGCTTCCGGCGTTTCAGCGGGCTTTGATTGTATGCTGTTTACTTTCAATAAAAATACTCCCGACCTTCCCTCAATCAACGGAGAGGGTTGGTTTTGATGGTTTTTATTAAAAGATGCACCGATTACTTTAGGTTCATCTCCTATTCCGGTTACCTGTTGTGCGCTGTAAGTGAGTGTTGAATCAGCTCCGGCAATCAATACCTGTTTGGAGTAAGTGGAGGCGGCAGATTCTAATGTGGGGGCTTTGCCTAATTTTTGTGAAATAATTTGTGCTTTTTTGATGTTTTTTATGGCAGACTCACAAGAAGGTTTAGCTGCAGCCGCATCCTGATATCCTTTGGGAACAACCCTGTCTAATAAAGCAACAACAAACTTGTCTCCGGCGTTGAACGATTCACTAACATCTCCTTTTTTGGCATCAAAAGCCCATTTAATCATGGGCCTCATGTCTTGAAGGGCTCCTGCTGAAAAATCATTTTTTTTAATTAAGCCTGGTATCGATATAATTTCAAGACCATTTGCTTTTGCATATTTTTCCAGCGCTGCTCTTGTTTTTTCTGAAGAGGCTTGAGTAGCCTTATTGCTTGCATTGTTAACCGTCTCATCGCTTGCATTTATTTCTTTCCCAAGCAATGCGATTTTATACGCGGGTTTATAATTAATATGGCTCAAAACCTCAATGATATGATATCCAAATTGTGTTTTTACTAAGCCTTTTGTCCCCGGCGTTTGAGAAAAACAAAACTGATTGAATTCGGGAACCATCGTTCCATAAGCAAAAGTTCCTAAATCTCCACCCTTGTCTTTACTTCCGGGGTCTTCAGAAAATCCGGCTGCTATTTGTCCAAAATCACCGCCTGAAGAAAGTGCGGCATATAAACTATCGGCTTTTTGTTTTGATTTTTTATCTGAATCCGGATTGTTTTTGTCTGTTGCTATTAAAATGTGTCTTGCCTTCACGCTGTCCGGTTGATTTTTAGACCCCAAGAATTTTGCAAGTATATATCCCTTTTGATCTACAAATGGTCCGTATACGGCTCCGGGAGACAAGTTTATTAAAGAATCAAATATAGAAACTCCAATTTTTTCCTTTGGTAAAAATTCGTCTGTAAATTCAATTGAAGAAAGATTTTGGGCAATAAAGGCTTTAGTATTCGTATCTTTCTCAAATTCAGGTTTTAATGACAACAACTGATTTTTTATTTGAAGGCTGTCTGAAGAGGAGGGTAGTTGACTGAAAGCAATGTAAGAAATAGATCTTCCTTCTTCCTCCAGTTTAAATTTTTCTTTATTTTTATTGATATAATCTTCTACGTCTTTATCTGAAACGGTAACAAGGCTGTCTGATATATCAGTATATGGAATGTTGACATAAGAGATGTTGGCAAATTCCGTAATTTCTTTTCCTTCTTTC
>VERM01000172.1 GCA_018882645.1 Ferruginibacter sp. | reverse complement strand
GGCTGGAAGTGCAGCAAAGCGAATTACAAAAAGATAAAAATATTTTCAGAAAAGAACTGGAATGGATGCGCAAGCAACCCAAAGCCAGAACCACAAAGAGCAAGAGCCGACAAGATGCATTCACAGAAGTGGAAGAAAGAATAAAACAGAAAAAAGAAATAGAAGAAGTAAGTCTGCAAGTGAAAATGACCAGACTCGGCGGGAAAATTCTGGAAATGAAAAAAGTTTACAAAAGTTTTGGCGAACTCAGCATCATGAAAGGTTTTGATTATACATTTAAAAGAGGTGAACGCATTGGTGTTGTTGGAAAAAATGGTGTGGGAAAATCTACTTTTTTAAAAATAGCACTTCAACTCGAGAAGCCGGATAGCGGAAAAATAAACCATGGCGACACCGTTGTGTTTGGCAATTTCAGTCAGGATGGCCTGCAGTATAAAGAAGACAAGCGGGCCATTGAATATGTTAAATCCATGGCAGAGTTTTTCCCTCTTGCAGACGGATCCAAAATATCTGCCAGTCAGTTTATGGAGAAATTTGGTTTTACAGGTGAACAGCAATATACCATGCTTAGCAAACTGAGTGGCGGAGAAAAAAGAAGATTGCATCTGATGAGCGTGCTTTTCTTAAACCCCAACTTTTTGATACTCGATGAGCCCACCAATGATCTTGATTTACAAACATTGAGAACACTGGAAGAATTTTTAATGGAATATCCCGGATGTATTTTGATTGTCAGTCACGATCGGTATTTTATGGACAGAATGGTTGACCACTTGTTTGCTTTTGAAGGGGACGGAATCATCCGTGATTTTCCCGGAAATTATTCTCAGTAGAGAAGCTGCAGCGAAAGGGTTGTTGGAAATCAACCCACAACAAATAATGAAACCAGAACAGGAGCATCCTGAACAAAAATCACATCCGGAAAAAGAAAAAAACAACTCCTCTAAAAAATTATCTTACAAAGAAAAGTTTGAGCTGGAAAGCTTAGAAAAAGAATTGCCACTATTGCAAAAAGAAAAAAAAGAATTGGAAGAGAAGATGGTCGGCAAATTGTCGTTTGAAGAATTGGAAGCAACAGCTAATAGAATAGGATTCATCATGAAACAACTTGACGAAAAAGAAATACGCTGGCTGGAACTAAGCGAAAAAGAAGGATAAGCACTCAACTAAAAGAACTGACTTTGTTCATAGTCTTCATTGACAATTATTATAGAATCAAGGAAATCAATCCACTAGTTTCGGTGAGTAAATATATTCACTTACACAAAAACAGATTGATATGTCAACAAAAGCACTTACAAGAAATGGTGGCTCTTTACCCGCGTTATTTGATGATTTTTTTAAGCCATGGAATGAATGGTTTGATTCCGGGAGTAATTTGTGGAACAGAATGTTAACGGTTCCTGCTGTAAACATCGTTGAAACAAAAGATGATTATAAATTATCCATTGTGGTACCCGGTATGAAAAAAGAAGATTTCAATATTGCGATTGATGGAAACATGCTCACCATCAGCAATGAAAAAGAAGAAACAAAAGAAGAGAAAGATGCCAGATACACAAGAAAAGAGTATAACTATTCTTCATTCAGCAGAAGTTTTTCACTTCCCGATGAAGTAACCAAAGAGAATATTCATGCCAATTACTACGACGGTATTCTTTCTTTGGTTTTACCTAAAAAAGAAGAAGCAAAAAAACATCCTGCAAAACATATAGAAGTAAAATAATTTTTCGTTAACGTCTGCAATTTTTAAACCTTTAAACTTGTCTGTAATCAGCAGACAAGTTTTTTTATGAAATAAATTTAACTGATTGAAATCACTCAACTGGCTGATATTTTTCAAGAAATTAATACTGCTAAATTGTACATTTGTCTTTGAAATTTCGGCTTCATCTTAAAATACATATCCTTGAACACTATTTTAAAAAAAATAAATCTGAGTGATTGGATATGAATGAATATAGCATAAAACAGTTTTGGTTTGAATTTGAAACATGGAGAAGATTATTGGAAAACATCCAGAACGAAAACATTTATCTAAAAAATAGATTGGCTCAAATCATCAAAGAAGAATCAACCAATGAATTATTGGATGATATTGAACATTATCACAACATTCTTCTGACAGAAGACAGCAACATTGCCTTATTGAGGAATGATGTGGCAAGCCAGGAAAGCTGGATTCGGAGAGAGGTTTTTGAAGAAAATGCTACCATTAAAGAAATTCTGAAAACTCATAAAAAACTCCGTAAGGAAATCGAACTTTTTGAACAAAAGTTCAATAAACTCAAGTTTGAATTCAATGCTTTTTTCTCTGAAAAAAGAATCAGGTAATTGGTTTTAAGTATAATCACTTATACAAACCACGTACTGAGACGGATTTTTACATCCTTTCTTTCTTTTTATTAAAAATCCATACCAAATACTTTTATTTTTACATCAGAAAGAATCCAATATCACTGAAATAAACCAAATCCAAACCCCTGAAAAACGCCGGCTTCCAAATCCTAGTAAAATCCTAATCAGATTAGCAACTCAGAAGCCTAAATATTAAACCCCGGAAAAATCCGGGGTTTTTGTTTGTTATGGCTACAGATCGAGTGCATTTTAATTGACCATTCCTTCGAGTTTTTTAGGGTTCATGATGGTAATGTGTCCGTCCTTTATATCAATTATTTTTTCACTTTTAAAATCACTCAATGTTCTGATGAGAGATTCAGTTGCAGTTCCTGCAATCGTAGCAAGATTCTCGCGGCTGATATCTATACTGAATTTATCCAGTGACGGATTTTCATATTTCTTTTTAAGGGTTACCAATGCGTCGGCAACTTTCTTTCTTAGGGAGTTGTATGCCAAACTCAACAAATGATTCTCCTTATCTGAAACGTTTTTTGCAAGCAGACTGATAAATTTTTTCGAAATATGTCTGTTGTTGTTAAGGTATTCTTCAAATTCTTTTTTAGGAATCATGGCGATTTCACATTCATCAATTGCCTCGGCGGTTTCTCTGTAAACGCATTCCTGTAATAAAGAAATATAACCCAGAAAATCTCCTGCTGAATACAAGTCTGTTACAAGATCTTTTCCATCATCATTCGATTTGTATGTTTTTACTTTTCCTCTGATTACGTAATACAAATGAATGGGATGATTACCTTCGGCATAAATAACCTGTTTTTTCTTGTACACATTGGTACTACGGTGTTCAATGAGAGACTGAAGTCCGTTGGGATTGGATGATTCCAATGCGAGTTGATTCAGACCTTCAATACCCGGCTGCAACACTTTTTTAAGAATGTCGCTCTTTTTAAGCCTGCTATCAATTGCATTCAATAATTCAGTCCCTTCAAAAGGTTTAGTTATATAGTCATCGGCTCCAAGTTCCATTCCCTTTCTTACATCAACTCTTTCCGTTTTTGCAGTAAGAAAAATAAATGGAATGTTTTTAAGCTCCTCATATTTTTGTATTGCATGAAGAACCCCATATCCATCAAGTACGGGCATCATAATGTCGCATATGATCAGATCGGGTTTTTTTTCAATGGCCAGCTCAATGCCTTCTTTTCCGTTGGGCGCCGTAAGCACCCGATACATTGAGAGTTCCAAAATTTCTGCGGTGTTTTCTCTGATTTCATCGTTGTCTTCAATAAGTAACAAAGTCTTCATAATGGTTGGTTTATCGGTTTAAAAAATACATTAAATGTGGTGCCTTTATAAAGGCTGCTGATGCATTGTATCTTTCCATTCATTCGCTGTGCATATTTTGATACAATGTATAATCCTAATCCCGTGCCCTGAATATTTGCAGCATTGGAACCCCTGAAAAATCTTTCCATCAAATGTTCCTGATCTTCAGCAGATATGCCGATGCCGCGATCAATTACAGAAAAACGTATCTTGTCATTATTCACTTCGGTTTCCAGTAGAATAGCAGATTCTTCCGGAGAAAATTTAATGGCATTTGAAAAAAGATTCATCGCAATATGTTTGAGCAAAACCTGATCAAGAAATACTTTCTCAGAACCGGTATGAACGTAATCAAAACGCTGCCCTTTTTTCAGATGAATATTCATATCCTGCATAATTGACTTCAGCCATTCTCTGATGTTGAATTCACCCAACCGAAGAGGAATTTTCCCTTCCTCTATTTTACCAACGCTCAGAAAATCATTTAAAATATCTGTCAGCAGATTGACAGATGAAATAATCCGATGCAAATGATTCTCTCTTCTGAGCTGATCTTCCGACTTTTTATATTTTTCAATCAAATAGGCCGATGAGAGAATTGTACTCAGAGGAGTTCGAAACTCGTGGGATGCCATTGAAAC
>VERM01000171.1 GCA_018882645.1 Ferruginibacter sp. | reverse complement strand
GTTATATGTTTCGGGTTTTGCAACCAAAGCATACCACTGCTTGTCTATATACATACCAAAATGATGAAGCGCTTGAGGTTTGAATGCTTTTTCTGTTTTATTTACCGTAAACTTATCGCTTATTTTTTGAAGAAACTCTTCGGATGACAATCCGGCCAAATCTTTTATCAAACGGTTGTAATCCATGATATACAACTGATTGGAGGGAAAAAGAGTAGTAAGAAAAAAGTCAGATTCAGGAGTTGCTTTTTTGCCAAGTGTAGATTTTATTTTTGCGGCAGAAGCAGCCCGATGATGGCCATCTGCTATATATGTACAGGGCACTTTGGTTTTAAAAAGATGTGTGATGTTTTCTATGATCTTATCGTCGTTGACGATCCAAATGCTGTGCTGTATATTATCATCGGCTACAAAATCATACTGTGGACTCTTATCTGTTGTCCATTTATGTATGATTTCATCAATCTCATTTACATTTTTATATGCAAGAAAAACATTTCCTGTTTGCGCCCCTGTGGTTGTAATATGATTGATTCTGTCTTGTTCTTTTTCAGGACGGGTAAATTCGTGTTTCTTAATCAGGTCTTTTTCATAATCATTGACTGAACTGACGCACACTAATCCCGTTTGACTTTTTCCATTCATTATGAGGCGGTAAATATAATAGCAGGGCTTATTTTCACGAAACAGAATATTCCTACTTATAAATGCCTGAAGGTTTTCTTTGGCAGTTTCGTACACAACGGCGGAATGGATATCGGTTGCCTCGGGCAGATCGATTTCACTTTTGGTGATATGTAAAAAAGAATTGGGATTCCCCTGAGCCTCTATTCTTGCCTCCTGACTATTCAAAACATCATAGGGTCTCGATGCCACATATCGGGCAAACTGTGCATCAGGCCGAAGTGCCTTAAACGGAGAAATCGTTACCATATCAATTAAAAAAAGTTTTTTACTAATGAATTAACTGTTTCGCTTGCTGAAATCCTGCATCATCTCAACTAATATCTTCACGCTACTTAATGGAAGAGCGTTGTACAATGAGGCTCTGAAACCACCGGACAGGCGATGGCCTTTTATACCAATGATTCTATTTTCTTTTGCAAAATCCAGAAAAGGTTTTTCAAGATTACTGTCTTTCATGTTGAAACACACATTCATTCTGCTGCGGGCGCTTTTCACCACGGTAGTTTCAAATAAATCATTTTGATCTATTTCATGATAAAGCAACGCTGCTTTTTCTTCATTCAATTTTTCCATTGCTGCTATACCTCCAACGGATTTCAGCCAACGAAGAGTAAGCAGACAAACATAAACAGCAAAAACCGGTGGAGTATTTAACATACTTCCTTCTGCAATATGATTGCGATAATCCATCATGGTTGGCAATGGATTTTTTATTTTGCCAAGTATATGCTTGTTCACCACAACCAGCGTTACACCTGCTGGACCCAGATTTTTTTGAGCCCCGGCATAAATAAGTCCAAACGAGTTGAAATTGAGCTGACGGCTAAAAATGTCACTGCTCATATCCGCAACCATGACATTGCTGGTTTGGGGAATGGTCTGCCACTGAGTCCCGAAAATCGTATTGTTGGTTGTAATGTGAAAATAATTCGCATCATTAGGGACTGCGAAGTCAGTAGGTATGTAGCTGTATTTTTTTTCTTTTGAAGAGCAAACCACATCTACTTTACCAAACAATTTAGCTTCTTTAATGGCTTTACTGCTCCATACACCGGTATCGGCATAGGCTGCAGTGTCTTTTGGATTGAGAAGATTCATCGGCACCTGCATGAATTGAGTAGATGCGCCGCCGTGCAAAAAAAGCACCTCATGATCTTCATCCAGCGCCATGAGTTCTTTTACTAATGAACACGCTTCCTCCATAATAGCGGTAAATTGGGGAGTGCGGTGACCTATTTCAAGGATTGAAATGCCATTATTATTGAAATTGATTACTGCATCTGCAGCCTCTATAATAACTTCCTTCGGAAGAACAGAAGGTCCTGCGTTAAAGTTGTGAATCATCGTCTTTTCTGTCGTCTGCATCTCTAAAAATTAGATAGCAAAGGTAAGAAATATGACAGCATCTACTCTTCTCTGCCAATCATCTTTTCAACAGTATGCCAAGATGCATTCAACAAGTCAAAATCCTTGAGATCTTCCGGTGAAAAGTGAGCGTTGACTAATTTTCCCAGATCAGGTTGTCCGGCATCCACCCAGGCTGTGTACCAAAAAGAGGCTACGGCAAAAATCGACTGGCGCATTCTTCGTTCAACCATACCATTAAGTTTATCATTATATGCAATGGTAAAAGCAGAGGAATATTGACTGATAATTTTTCCGTTTCGATTCTCAAACGCATATTTCATATCAGCAGAAAACTTCCGGGTCAGCTCTCTTTCATAAAGCAGTACGCTATCAACTGCCTTGGCACTCTCCAAAATCCGATTCCATATAAAATCAGAAGGATATGCTATATATCCGGCTTTACCAATAAAAAAATCAAATTCATTTTCTGCAAGCAATTCCGGCACCCTGCTTTCCCAAAAACCGTGTATCCCTCTCTGATTGGTGAGCTGTCCGTTATGATTGCTGCTGGTATGAAGCGGAACATGCGCATCAGCAATATAATGTCCAATTTCGGCCGAATTCTTTAATATCGCAGCAAAATCATTTTCTTTGAATGCCTTAGTCAATCGCATTTGCATGACCTGAATATGCCAGGGAACAATTCCATGTGCTTGAATAGAGTCTTCCGAAAAAACCTCAGTTGCTTCCTTCCATTTTCGAGGCAAGATGAGATAAGGGTATTCCCCATAATGATCTAAATCAATATAATGACGTGGACCTTCATCAGCTACTGCATATCTTCTTTTGTCGGGATCTACAGCATGTTCTTTTAAAAAATCAATATTGGGCTTAAAAAAAACCAGCATCTCCGGAGGCAAAAGAAAAACTGCGAGATAATTAATTTGCTGATGCCCGTAAAAACCCCAGGAATAGCTTGTTGAGGTTTTAAAAAGAAAAAAAACGAAAAATGAAAATGAAAGAATATAACGCATAATACTTACTTAAACTTTACAATAGTTTGCGTTATAAAAATATTCGAGAAAAGTTTCTTTATGGTGTTGTTTTTCCGGGAAAAACAAGTCATTATTCTTCTCTAAAAACGTTTAAATCAAGACTGTTCGGCATCTTCAAAATCAGTAATGCCTCCACTTAGTGCAAATTTCATAGACTGTGAACTATTTACTGATCCGATTTCTCTTATTCGTGATTTGGGAACAATATATAAATTGCCGGAAACTGAATATGACATAGGAACATATACCGCTACATGATCTTTCATATCAAAGTCAGACATTTCATCTCGGGTTACGAAACCTAATCTCCACACATCTTCCGCATCTATCGATACCAATACATTGTGCGAAAATTTATTTCGGTCACCGGTAAACGCTTCAAAAAAATCTTTGGTAGTAGTATATACATGTTTGATTCCGGGCATTTTCATCATGATTCGGTCTAATAATCCCACGATGCGGTTGGTGATGAAAAACGAACTCACATACCCGATGCCTACTACAAGTAAAATCACAACCAAAAAACCCAATCCATAATTTTGAACGTGTCGTACTCCCTTATCATCAATGAATGTATTAATAGGAATGAGATTGTCCACACTCGATACAATCCAGTACAGGGCATAAAGTGTAATGAAAACAGGTGCCAAAACCAACAATCCCTGAAAAAAATATTGGATCGCCTTTTTAATACTAAAGCTACTTTTCATAAACGAAATATTGAACAGGTGAAAAATGCATTTACAAGGCTAAATTACAAAAAAACAATTCGGAAACTTTTGCAACTCAAAAAGTTTCCATAGTTTTGCCCACCATTATGAATGAAAGCGCTCAATCAGGGGAAAGAATCAGGAATTATGCTCATCGGATGTTTATGCAGTACGGACTTAAAAATGTCAGTATGGATGAGCTCGCTAAAGGACTAGGCATTAGTAAAAAAACGATTTATCTACACTACTCAGATAAAGACGAGCTTGTTGAAAAAGTTGTGAGCAAAGTTATTAAAGAAAATCAGGCCAATTGTGAGTTCGACAGAAGCAGAGCCATTGATGCCGTTCATGAAATTTTTCTGGCGATGGACAGGATGACAGAGATGTTTCATTCAATGAATCCATCGCTTCTATTCGACATGCAGAAAAACTATCCGGAAGCATACCATATTTTTTTGGCTCACAAAAACAACTATATTTTCGGAGTAATTAAAGAAAACATCATTAGAGGCGTAAAAGAAGGCCTGTACAG
>VERM01000170.1 GCA_018882645.1 Ferruginibacter sp. | reverse complement strand
ACTTCACAAAAGGTAATGTAATTATTGCTGGTACTGGTGGAAAAGTTGGGGTTGGCACAACCTCTCCGAATACAAGTGCTTTGTTAGATATTTCAAGCACGACAAAAGGATTTTTGCTTCCTCGAATGACGGCTGCTGAACGAAATGCGATTTCCACACCAGCCTCAGGTCTTCAGGTTTATAATACAGATACCAATCAGTTAAATTATTACAATGGTAGTTCATGGCAAGCCATTGGAGCTACTTCAATTACGGGTCAAATCAGCAATGGTGTTGGAAATATACCTTCCATGCAATTATTCAATTCAGGAACAGCTCAGGATGTAGTTGTTTATTCAGTGATAACCAATGCGAATGGATGTGCAGGTCCTTCAATAAATGATTCAATCTACGTCAACCCCGATGCCAACGCATCGTTTACATTCATCAAGGATACAGCTTGCTGGCCATTCAAATTAGAAATAGAAAATACGTCTCCGAATACTGCTAATGGCAGATACGACTGGTATGTAGATGATAAACTCATAGGATCCGGCGAAGTTTTCCCTGGGTATACTATCCCGGTTTCAGATACATTTGCTGATGTGAAAATGGTAGCCATCAGTAAATATGGCTGTGTAAATGATACCATTATACACAGGTTCTTTACCAAAAATGATCCCAAGCCTGAATTTAAAGTCGACTATCCAAATCCTCCATGTGGTCCTTTGACAGTAAAATTTCAAAATATAACGGCAAGCAATACACGTATTCTTATTGAGCCATTTAGTTATGCTTGGGATTTTGGTAACAATCAAACATCTTCCAAAGAAAATCCTGATCCTGTAGTTTTTGAATCTAATCCTAATTTCAATGATACTACTTATTTTGTCAAGTTGACTGTTTTCAATGAGTGCGTATCAAAAGATACAATAGTGCCCATTACCGTCAGCTCTGCACCCAAAGCGCAGTTTTCACCATCAGCAACGAACGCTTGTTCTAATAAAGAAATTGTTTTTACAAATACATCTTTAGGTATCGGAAATACATATAGTTTGGATTTCGGAGATGGATCACCTTTGGTTACATCAAATACTCTTGATCCGATCAAACACAGATACAATACAGGGGTAGATACTATTTTTAAGGCAATTCTTACCGCTACTAATGGTTGTGGTTCTGATGTTTATAAAGTTCCTATCAAAATAACCCCAAGCAAGATTAAATTGAATTGGTTTGTTACTTCACCAACTCAATTCGGGTGTGCTCCGCATGAAGTACAAATCAAGAATATCTCCACCGGAGCTTCGCAATTCATTTGGGATTTCAATGATCCTAACGATCCGCTTCCGTATGTTTCCGGATTAAACAATGAAACAGTAACACATACTTATACTACTCCCGGTATCTACAATATAAATGTCACGGCAAAAAATGCTTGTACCGATACGAGTGCGGTAAGATCTGTTAGAGTTATCCGCAGTCCACTGACGAATTTCAATATTGTAAATAATTATGCCTGTCCATGGTCCGCGGTTTCTTTCCTTAACCTGACCGATACCGCATCTAATTACAAATGGTATTTTGGAGATCCCGCTTCTGGAGCCAACGATTCTTCCAGATTAAAAGATCCTACACATATTTATACCAAACCAGGAGTATATAATGTCAGACTGGAGGCAACACTTATAGACATTACCGGTGTGGCTTGTTCAACCGAGAAAAATCTCACCGTTAATATTATTGCTCCTGCTGTACAGATTAATGCGCCACCAACCGGATGTGTCAATGATGCTGTTGTTTTCCAGCCAATCGTTAATAGTATTGCTGGCCTTGCACCAATCAAGGATACGATTTGGCAGATCAATGGAGTACCATATGTTCCGCCTGCTGAATTTTATCCAAACTTTGGTCATACATTCACTCAGCCGGGGAATTATAAAATCACGTTGATTGCAGGAACTACAACCGGTTGTTATGATACCGTATCAACCTCAATAAGAATCAATTCCATTCCCACTATCAGTGCCAGCAGTGACCAAAGGATTTGTCTTGGCCAATCCGTTCAATTGTTTGCAACAAGCAGTGTAGGTAATTATCAATGGACACCCCTCTCAGGATTGAGTTGCTATAATTGTTCTAGCCCAGTTGCAACTCCCGTATCCAGTACAAATTATGTAGTTTCCACATTAGATGCTAATGGCTGTAAAAACAGAGACACGGTTAAGGTCATCGTCATCCAGCCGTTTAAAATTACAGTGTCGCCAAATGATTCAATTTGCATCGGACAATCTTCTCAGTTGACTGTGAACGGTGCTTACAGTTATTTATGGAGTCCATCTGCAACCTTGTCGTGTGAAAGATGTCCGAATCCTGTAGCAACACCGCAGCTCACTACATTATATACCGTAGTTGGATACGATAATTTCAATTGTTTTACAGATACGGCCAAAGTAGTTGTTGGAGTGGGCCAATATCCTGTAGTGACAATGCCTCCCGACCAAACCCTGGCTACAGGCGTATTGTTTACCATCAAACCTCAATTGACCAATGGTCCTTTTAAATCGTATTTGTGGAATCCGTCAGTAAATTTAAGTTGCAATGATTGTGAGAATCCGGTAGCTACAATAAAAAATAATGTATGTTACAGTCTTGAAGCTACCAACATATACGGCTGTTCCGGATCGGATGTCGTTTGCATCAAGGTCTTCTGTGAAAATACTCAGGTGTTCATTCCAAATGCATTTACACCGCAAGGTGGGCTGCCGGAAAATTCTATTTTCATGGTCAGAGGTACAGGTATAGGATCCATTAAATCATTCCGTATTTTCAATCGCTGGGGTCAGGTTGTTTTTGAGAGAAGCAATTTCCCACCCAACAGTCCTGCATACGGCTGGAATGGGGATGTAAATGGTATTCCAGCTCAGCCCGGTGTATTCGTTTACACCGTAGAGGTGGTTTGTGATAATGGAGTTCCGTATTTTTATAAAGGGAACGTAACGCTGATTAAATAGTTTCTTGTATAAAGAATAATTATGAATGCATGTATTTAGATTGGATATAAAATTTATATGGATAACAGAATAAAATATTGGGTGTTCCTTTGTTCAGTTTTTGTTGCTTCAATTACCGAAGCTCAGGATATTCATTTTTCCCAATTCTACCAGCAGCCTTTGATGCGCAATCCTGCTTTGGCCGGTATTTTCTCCGGCAATTACAGGGTCATCACATCATATCGAAACCAATGGCAAAGCGTGACTGTTCCTTACAAAACATATTGCGTGAGTGCTGAACTTAAAAGCCAGCCCAGCTTCATGCCCGACAATGATTGTTTTACTTTAGGTATTCAAGCTGCCCGTGATGTTGCCGGTTCTACAAACTTCAGTAATTTGGAAGTGTTACCTGTATTCAGTTATCATAAAAATGTATCCGGAGAAAACAGTGTGAATTATTTGTCTGTGGCATTCATGGGAGGATATGTTCAACAGGATTTTGACCCCAATAAGTTGATAATGAACGATCAGCTTACAGTAACCAATGGTGTATTTAGTATTCAGCCGACAACCAGGCAAACTTTTGACAATTCATTTGTGAAATATGCAAATTTCTCAGCAGGTGCATCATTCAATGGCTCCATAAATTATATAGATTATTATATTGCTGCGGGTATTTTTCATCTGATTAAACCCAAATTGTTTTATAGTGGCAATATCGTCAAACTAAACACTAAATTTTCACTAAATGCCGGACTTCGACAAGGAATAGGCGATTACAATGAATATGATTTATATGCCGATTATTTTTTACAAGGCGGACATTCTTCTTTTCAAACCGGACTAAATTACACGTGGATTTATTCAAGCCTCGGGGAGGAAAGAAAAGCATTTAGTTTGGGGGGGATATACAGACTAAATGATGCTCTTATTCCAGTGATTGGGTTGGAGTGGGATATTTTCAAAATTGGAATAAGTTATGATGTGAATATAAGCAAACTTGTCAAAGCTTCTCAATACAGAGGTGGTCTTGAATTGACTTTATCTGCAAGAGGTTTTTCAAAAGCCATTTCTCAATTGCTGAATGGGAGCGAATCCAATGATCTTGATTGCCCAGGCCCGAGATTCGGCAATATACCGGTTCTTTATTAAATCAAATACATCTACATATTTTGTATGCGTAATAAATTTACCTTCAAAATATTGTTATTTTTTTTCACTATATCAATTTTGTGGAGTAATTTTGTCCACATTTTAATTTCTTAAACCGGCAACGATGAAAATTGTTATAGATATATTCTCATCATATTACTCGGAACAATCCGCCGGTATTTATCAAACTCAATAGTGTTTTGAAATAT
>VERM01000169.1 GCA_018882645.1 Ferruginibacter sp. | reverse complement strand
CTTTAAATACAGATTGAATGCCCACACATTTAGCGGCAAATAAAATAGCAGGATTGATATCTCCGTTTTTATCCGGAGGAGTGCACAAAATAATTTCTTTGCACCCAGCAATTTTGGCGGGAATGCCGAGCATGAGAACCGTTGAAAACAGCGGAGCGCTGCCACCCGGAATATAGATGCCTACTTTCTCAATGGCCCTGCTGTCCCTCCAGCACTGAATGCCTTTGGTGGTCTCAATTCGTTTTACTTTTTCTTTTTGCGCAGCGTGAAATTTTTCAATGTTATTCTTTGCCTGCCTGATGGCCTTGATTAAATTCTTTGGTAGCGACTTTTCAGATTCGTTGATTTGTTGTTTACTTACACTCAAATCTTGCATCTCTACCTTATCAAACTCAAGTGTGAATTTCTTCAAAGCATCATCTCCGTTTTTTCTCACCGCATCAAAAACCTTTACAACCGTCTTGTTGAGTTTGGATAAATCAACAGAAGGCCTTTGGGCCAATTCGTACCAGGTCGCTCGCTTTGGATTGTTAAACTGTTTCATGTATCTCTCTAAAATCGTTTATTAAAGAATCATTTTTTCAATAGGCACAACCAGTATTCCCTGCGCGCCGTTTTTTTTCAGCTGATCAATCACTTCCCAGAAATCATCTTCTCCAATTACCGAGTGTATGCTGCTCCAACCTTCATCTGCCAATGGCAAAATGGTAGGAGCTTTCATACCCGGCAGCAGTTTACGGATCGCATCAACGGATGCATTCGGCGCATTGAGTAAAATGTATTTATTCTCAGATGCTTTTTTTGTCGCCTCCATTCTGAATAACAACTTATCCAGTATTTCCTGTTTGTCTTTTGGCAATGATTGGCCTGATATCAACACCGCTTCGCTTTTTGTTACCACCTCCACTTCTTTGAGTCCGTTCATCAGCAATGTACTTCCCGAGCTGACAATGTCGAAGATGGCATCAGCGAGTCCGATTCCCGTGGCGATTTCAACACTTCCGCCGATTTCTTCAATAATGACATTGATATTTTTTTCTTTGAAAAATTTCTCTAGAATTTTTGGATAGCTGGTAGCAATTTTCTTTCCTTCGAAATAACCGAGTCCTGTATATTTTTCATCCTTAGGAATGGCCAGGGAAAGTTTGCAGGAAGCAAAACCCAGTTTTCTTACCACAGTAACTTTCTTGTCTTTCTCCCAGACTTCATTTTCACCGAGAATGCCGATGTCGGCCACGCCTTGTTCCACATATTGAGGAATGTCGTCATCGCGCAGAAACAGTACTTCCACCGGAAAGTTTTTGGCCTCCGCTTTCAGCTTTCTGTCGCCGTTGTTGATTTTAATACCGCATTCTGCCAGCAGACCGAGTGATTTCTCGCTGAGTCTTCCGCTTTTCTGAATGGCAATTTTCAAACTCATAATGTTATTTTTTGTGCCTGAATAAACCGAAATGATTAAAACAAAAAACCCGTCCGATTCACTCAGGCGGGTCTTGGAATATTATATATAAGCTAATACAATACGTCACTATCCCCTCGCCTGGGCGAAAGCATGGTGGTGATGGTGTATTGCATTTAGTAACATATTGATTTTTTGCAATGCAAATGTAGCAGTTTTTGGAGAAATAACAAAATTTATGGTCATCATCATTTCAAAATTGAGCAAGTTGGTTTTAAAGTCTAAAGGTTTAAATAGTCTGCTGGATTTCAACCTTATTCAACCATTTTCAACAATCGTTCAACTACAATACTTTTACATTTTACATTGGATATTCGATATTTTACATTCTCTCCCCTTCCTTATTCCTTATTTATACTCCCCTATTTCTTATTTACACCAACGGCCTTCCCTCCGGGTCATTCACCATCAACACTTGCTCTCTCGTGTAAATCTTCATTTTATTTTTTTCTGAATAACGATTCAAACTTCTAAACAGAAAAAACAATGCAACATATGCAGCAAGAATACCCCACCATTCCGGTTTGGGATCTGTAGAAGCAAGATCAATTTTTTGATGATGTAGTGATTGCCAGAAAAGCATAGAAATAGCCATCAGATTATTCAGAAAATGAGCAACAATATTTACCCAGATATTTTTCGTTTTATAAAACATCAACCCCAATACAAAACCGAGGATTGCTCTGCTCAGAAATAGATATACCGACATATGAATCAAACTGAAAAGCAGCGAAGTGATGATAATAGCGACTATGGGCATCTTCCACCACTTCACAAATAAATTCTGCAACATCCCTCTGAAAAATATTTCTTCAAACATTGCAGGTAAAAAAGCCATAATGATAATCGCAATAAAAAACTCCGGCCAGCTTTTCAGATTGCTGAGTCCCACAACCTGTTCATTATATATGTTTTCAAGTCGATGAGCCATTGAATTCAAAGAAGGAATATGCGCAATGATTTTTCGCGACAACTCTTCTAAGGGTACCGCAGCTATGTTCGCGGTAAAGATGATTAAAAACCCAAGGAGGATCTGAAATGCATTTATATGCCTGCTAAAGCCCAGCCAAAGCATGCTTTTTCCATTACAAATCCATGAGTAAATCAATGCAGGCAAACACATCAAACAAAACGTTCCAATGGCTTGTATAATCCTTAATATATTTACATACTTCGGATCTTGCATTACCTTCATTAATTCAAATTCTAAATTCTCACTCCTCGTTCCCTTAGGAATCATCAGATTTCCAATACACATTTGAAACAATCCCAATAAGATCAATCCCAAACCTATAAATAGTATTATCATACCCAACTGTGCGAATCCCGAAAATCCTTTATTGCTTTTGTATTGCATACGAGTTTGATTAATTGTAATTTTGCTGCAATATACAAAAACCTATGCCCCAAATTGGTGATATCAAATTGCCGGAGTTTCCTTTACTTCTTGCACCCATGGAAGATGTGAGCGACCCTCCTTTCCGTGCCGTATGCAAAGACAATGGTGCCGATTTGATGTTCAGCGAATTCATCAGCAGTGAAGGTCTTATAAGAGATGCAATCAAAAGCAAACAAAAATTGGATTTCAGCGAAGAAGAAAGACCATTCGGTATTCAGATATTTGGTGGAGATGAAGACGCAATGGCCATGAGTGCCAGAATATGCGAAACCGTCAACCCGGATCTGGTAGATATCAATTTCGGATGTCCTGTAAAGAAAGTTGTCAGCAAAGGTGCAGGTGCGGGTGTACTGAAAGATGTTGATCTTATGGTTCGATTGACCGAATCAGTGGTAAAAAGTACCAAACTGCCTGTAACTGTAAAAACCAGATTGGGCTGGGATGATCAGTCAAAGAATATAGAAGAAGTAGCTGAAAGATTGCAGGATGTAGGCATCAAAGCATTATCCATCCACGGTAGAACCAGGTGTCAGTTGTATAAAGGAGAGGCCGACTGGACATTAATTGGAAAAGTTAAAAACAATCCCCGTATCAAAATACCCATCTTTGGAAATGGAGATATCGATAGTCCGCAAAAAGCGCTGGAGTATAAAAAACGTTATGGTGTAGATGGCATCATGATTGGCCGCGCCGCAATAGGCTATCCCTGGATCTTCAGAGAAATCAAAGCTTATTTAAAAGACAATACCATTCTCCCCTCACCAACACTCGAAGAACGTGTTGCCGTTTGCAAAAAGCATTTACACAAGTCTGTAGAATGGAAAGGACCAATTGTTGGCATTAATGAAATGCGCAGGCACTATACCAATTACTTAAAGGGACTTCCCGGTATTAAAGAATTTCGATACAAACTTGTTACGCTTACTTCTCCTGAATCTATTTATGAAGTATTGGATCAAATCAGCGAACATTACAAAGACCATCAGTTTACGCACACGCCAATCGAGATTATCAACTATCATGAAAAATGTCCTTTGTAATAATTGTTGTTGATTTGCTTACCTAAAATCATTGCGGTAGATCTAAAGAAAAGAGCCCGACATTTTTCAGCCGGGCTCTTAATATATGGATGGGTTAGTAAGTAAGGGATAATATCCCTACACAATATTAAAAATAATTTCTGCTATCTAGAAAAATATTTTCGTTTTTTTTATCAACATTTTTATTTCTTCTGTGGATAAGCGCAATTGAAAAAAATGGTCAACCGTTTAAAGAAAATCAAACGGAAATTTAATTGTGCTGAATTAAAAATAAAAATCTTTTAAAAGCATTGAAAATACTGATGTTTCAATTGATTTTATTTTAATCGGATTTTTTTATTTTTCAAAAATCATCTTGTAAAAACAAAAAGCCATACATTCAAAAAGTCAATATTTATCATTTAAAAAAATATTAGCAGCTGCAGAAATAAATCGATTTATAGGCATAAAG
>VERM01000168.1 GCA_018882645.1 Ferruginibacter sp. | reverse complement strand
ATTCCCTCTGTATCGATTTTTTTATTGACCAGCGCATCAAAAATAAAAGTATCATTCGGGCAAGGCGAGAAATGAATGGTCGGCATGATGAAAAAGTTTCTGAATTTTAATTAACAAAAGATGAATACACATCTGCCAATTCAGCATTTAGTCTGTCAACAGCTTCAGGCAATTTCCATTTCGATTTATTTCGCTCTCCCACATAATTGCTGATTGCACGCAATTGAATAAAAGGAATTTTTTCCTGCAGACAAACATAATGCAAGGCTGCACCCTCCATTGTTTCGATTGATGCATGGTATTTTTTTTGAAAAATACGGATGCGAAGATCATCATCAGAAAGTGTATTCACTGTTATGGCATTCACCGGCTTCAGTTTAGATACAAATATTTCAGCATTCATGTTAATAAGTTGTCCTGACATAAAAGGGAAATGATTCATATCAGCCAAACTCAAATCATATACAGAAGAGAAATTATTTTTCTCGAAAGCCCCCAAATCAGCGAAACAATCCGTCTTTACATTCACCACTTCGGAAAGCGGAAAATCTGTTGTGAAACTTCCGGCAACTCCCGCCTGAATAACCATATCGAATGGAGTTAGCTGTATTGTTTTGGTAAGATGATAAATGGTAAATGCTGCTCCCACTCCGGCTATCAGACATTCAGCCTGTGGAAATTTTTTCCTAAACGGGTCGATTTCAAATGCAGTGGGTGCCGTAACCAGTACTCGCATGATGCAAATTTCGCATTTCCGCAGCAGATTTCACAGAATACTGTCTACCTTTGCAAAAAATTCGTTTATTTAAATGGTATATATCAGCAGAATTGAACATTTTAATGCTGCACACAAGCTTTTCAACCCATTATGGAGCAGAGAAAAAAATGAGGCTTTTTTTGGCAAATGTGCGAATGAAAACTGGCATGGTCATAATTTTGAATTACATGTGACCATCAAGGGAATACCCAATCCCGACACCGGTTTTGTATTTGATGTAAAGAAATTGAGCCTCATTATCAAAGAGCATGTTACGGATAAATTAGACCACAAAAATCTTAATGTGGAGGTGGACTTTTTAAAAGATAAAATATGTTCCATTGAGAATCTTATCAAAGGAATATGGAACCAGCTGAGCCCTCATTTGCCTGAAGGAGTAACGTTGCACTCTCTGAAATTGTATGAAACGCCACGTATTTATGTAGAATATTACGGAGAATAGTCCAATTTCGTTTGCGGTTTTCGTAATTTCATAAATCGCTTACAGTCCGATGTTACATCGGATATTGAACATTTTTTTCAAATACTTGTTTTTAAAAAATCATGAGCAAAAAGGTTTCCGTATACAGAAAGGAACATTTCAATGCGGCTCACCGCCTGCACAACCCAGACTGGGATGAAGCCACCAACCGTGAGGTATTTGGCAAATGCAACAATCCGCATTATCACGGACACAATTACGAACTTATCGTAAAAGTCACCGGTGTTCCTGATTCCAAAACAGGATATGTGATGGATATGAAACTTCTCAGCGATATCATACAGAAAGAAATCATTGACAGATTTGATCATAAAAATTTCAACGAAGATTGTACCGAGTTTGCACGACTCAATCCTACAGCCGAAAACATTGCTATAGTCATTTATAATTTATTAAAAGATAAAATCAATCCTTCTTTAGACTTACAGGTACGATTGTACGAAACAGAAAGAAATTTCGTGGAATATCCCGTCTAACCAATAAAACAATACTTATGGCTTACACCAGAATTGAACAATATGATACAGAGACCACTCTGGCATTGACAAAAAGCTACAAAGAAACCATCGCTCTCCTTGGTGAGAATCCCGAAAGAGAGGGACTTGAAAAAACTCCGGAAAGAGTTGCCAAAGCCATGCAATACCTGACTCAGGGTTATAATCTGGACGCCAAAGCAGTATTGGAATCCGCAAAGTTTCATGAAGCCGTAAGTGAAATGGTGATTGTAAAGGACATCGAGCTCTACAGCATGTGCGAACACCATATGCTTCCTTTCTATGGAAAAGCTCATGTGGCTTATATCCCCAACGGATACATCACAGGACTGAGTAAGATTGCGCGAGTGGTTGATATCTACAGCAGAAGACTGCAGGTACAGGAGCGATTGACAGAGCAAATATTAAATGTGATTAAAGAAACACTCAATCCACATGGAGTAGCCGTAGTCATTGAAGCATCACACCTTTGCATGATGATGCGTGGGGTATCCAAACAAAATTCCGTAACCACTACATCTGCTTTTTGTGGTGAATTTGAAAAAAATGAAACCAGAATTGAATTTATGAAACTCATCACGGCAAAGTTGCACTGATGATATAATTTTAATGAAGCAGAATCCCTCAAAATGAGGGATTTTTTTATTTTCTTTGCAAAATATTATTTTGTTTTGGCCTCGGCCATTACAATCATGTTACATTATTTGAATTCACTATAAAAAAATCGGCTTATGAATCATGCATATATATTTCCCGGACAGGGATCACAGTTCAGCGGAATGGGAAAGAACTTATATGAAGCCAACCCCTCTGCGAAATCTATATTTGAACAAGCCAATGAAATTCTTGGCTTTCGCATATCGGATATTATGTTTGCCGGATCCGACGAACAGCTCAAACAAACAGACATTACCCAACCAGCTGTCTTTATCCATTCGGTAGCAGCATTTCACACTATAGACCATGCCATTCCTGATATGGTGGCCGGACATTCTCTCGGAGAATTTTCCGCACTGGTAGCCAATAAAACCCTGCTTTTTGAAGATGCACTGAAGCTGGTGGCCATTCGCGCAAAAGCCATGCAGAAAGCATGCGAACAACAACCATCCACAATGGCTGCCGTACTCGGATTGGATGACAACAAAGTGGAAGAAATTTGTGCGGACATCTCTCAAAAAACCGGAGAAATCGTTGTAGCTGCAAATTACAACTGCCCCGGGCAACTGGTTATCAGCGGAACGATGAAAGGAATTGAAACAGCATGCGATCAACTGAAGGCCGCCGGAGCAAAAAGAGCCTTGGTACTGCCTGTCGGTGGGGCATTCCATTCCCCCTTGATGGATTCAGCCAAAGATGAACTGGCTCAAGCTATACACAACACAAAATTCAGTACTCCTGATTGCCCAGTTTATCAAAATGTTGTAGCTAAAGCCGTTGACGACCCTTTGATAATCAAGGATAATTTAATTGCTCAACTAACGGGACCGGTCAGGTGGACTCAATGCGTACTGGCAATGGTTGCCGACGGAGCCCATACTTTCACAGAGTGTGGTCCAGGGAAAGTTTTACAGGGACTGATTCAAAAAATTTACAAAGAGACTCAAGTAAACGGAATCAGCTGATTTTATAAAATATAGACTGCCAGATTATCATTCCAATTTCAGCAGTAATCCTTTTTTGCCCAAAACTTCTTTCTTAAATATCATATATTTGTATCAAATGAATTAAATACAAATATTAATATATATTTGTATGATTTGAAGACTTCAGCGAGTAAAAAAGTTTTCTTATTCCTTTTAATTCACTTTAGGATATACTCCCACTTCATCAAATTATTTAATTGGATATAAATAACATACACATATTAGACGAATTTGAAAAAATTTCTCTGGAAGCTGCGATAAAAATAAATTTAAATGAGCGGTTCGATGAAAAATTTGTGATACATATATCAAATCTTAATCCCACTTTGATTTGCTTCAAAGATTTATTTCTGGTGCAAAGCAACCACAATAAGGTGATGTATAACTATGAAACAAAATACTGGGATACACCCGATTTGATGTTTTTTAAACAACACAGCAGTCAAAGAGCCTCCAGAGTAAAGGTCAGAAAACGAATATATTTTGATACCAATACCTGTTTTTTGGAAATCAAAAGAAAGCTTAAAGGCAAAACACAGAAAAAAAGAATACTTTCTGAATACAAACCGGAATTTATAAAATCCGATTGGGACTTTTTAGAATCAAATGGCATTGAATCACATAGCCTGAAATGCTTGCTCAATACAAATTATAAAAGAATCATTTTGTGGGACAAAGGAATGAATGGCCGGATTACACTAGATCTTGATTTAAATTGCAGCCATGATAAGAAAGAATTCATTTATGAAAACATCTGTATCATTGAAATAAAAGGAAGCAAGTCATTTATAAATAAAATGATCCGTACGTTCCCTTATCCCTTATCAAGGTTCAGATCCTCTTTTTCTAAATACTGCATTGGAATGTTAAGCACCTATCCCATTCAAAAAAATGAAGGAAAAGAACTTTTTCAAATATTTAATAACGTAAAAAAAATAAATAATAAACCATGATACCAGGACTTGTAA
>VERM01000167.1 GCA_018882645.1 Ferruginibacter sp. | reverse complement strand
ATTGCAGTCATTGAAAATCTTCAGGAACTCGATGATGAAGGAGAAATTTATGAAGGCCTTGATGACATCTGGCCCGATTATCCCAGTCAGGAAGATTTTTTCTTCAACGAAGATGAATATTGATTCTAATTTCATGTCAATAAAAAACCGCTCGAAATGAACGAGCGGTTTTTTTATTTAAAATAATGAGTAATTATTTTTCCCTGTACGCTATTTTAAAATAAATCAAAATGATTGAAAGCAAGCAGATGATGCTGTTGCAAATGATTACAGGGAGCAAATTGCTCCATAAACCATACAACACCCAAATAACTGTACTGATAAACACAATCAGTACCATGAAAAGATTCAGATCCTTAACCCGTTTGGTCTTCCAGGTCTGGTATACTTGCGGTATGAAAGTAATACTGCTTAAAGCAGATCCTATATGTCCAAGTATGTCTGCGCCTTCCATGCAAGAGTGTTTATGCAATCTTAAAATCAGATAATGAATAGATTTTCCCTATAAATGAATTGTCATACATTCAATCATACTGTTGGCTTCTATTTTTCCATTTGCTCGATAACGGCATTGGTAACGCCGGTAAAAGAAAATCCGCCATCATGGAAAAGATTTTGCATGGTAACCATTCTTGTGTGATCGCTGAACATGACCACACAGTAATTGGCACAATCGGCCGCACTGGCATTACCCAGAGGACTCATTTTTTCAGCATAATTGATGAAGCCGTCAAATCCTTTTACACCGCTGCCGGCAGTAGTGCGGGTGGGCGACTGAGAAATGGTATTCACGCGTACATGTTTTTTCACGCCATAATGATACCCAAAACTGCGGGCCACACTCTCCAGCAATGATTTGGCGTCTGCCATTTCATTGTAATCTGGGAATACGCGTTGTGCAGCAATATAACTTAATGCTACTACACTACCCCACTCATTGATGGCATCTTTTTTCATACATGTGGCAAGAACTCTGTGCAGACTCATAGATGAGATCTCAAAGGTCTTCAGATTATGCGCGTAATCGATTTCGGTATAGTGTTTGCCTTTTCTAACATTTAGACTCATCCCTATAGAGTGAAGAATAAAATCGAATCCCCCTCCAAAATGATCCATGGATTTGGTTATCAGATTGTCTACATCCTCTGCATTGCTTACATCGCAAGGAATTACCGGAGCGTTTATTTTTTCGGCAAGTTTATTGATTTCACCCATACGCATGGCAACAGGTGCATTGGTCAGCACTATTTGTGCACCTTCTTCATGGCATTTGAGAGCGGTGATCCAGGCGATAGATTTTTCATCCAGTGCACCGAATACAATTCCTTTTTTCCCTTTTAATAAGTTGTTTCCCATAATAATTTAATAATAATGATTTGTAAAAATAATGAATTATGACCGGCTTTCAACCATTTCGCGTGCATTCTCAATTGCAGCTGCAGTTGGCTTTTCACCACCCAGCATTTTTGCAATGACGGTAATGCGTTCTTTTTCATCCAGTAACCTTACGGATGTATGCATGCTGTTTCCTTTTTGCTCTTTAAATACAAAATAGTGTGCATTGGCCATTGCAGCAATTTGCGGCTGATGTGTAATGGCAATGAGTTGATGAGCATGAGCGAGATCTTTCATAATGATACCCACCTGCTTTGCGGCTTCGCCGCTGATGCCGGTGTCAATCTCATCAAATATCAATGTGGGCATGGAAAGTTTTTGGGCAACCAGCGATTTAATACTGAGCATAAGTCGACTAAGCTCACCGCCACTGGCGACTTTCCCCAAGAGCTCAAACTTATTGCTTTTGTTGGCATCAAAGGAAAAGTCAATTTGGTCTGTACCGCTTGCAGAGAGCGGCGATTCCGTTATATTGATTTTTAATTGGGCATTAGGCATTCCTACTTGGGCAATCAGTTTATTCACTTTCTCTGCAAGCGGTTTGGCCTGTTTTTTTCTATTGGCGGAGATGCGATTTGCCGTCTGGGTACAGGCCGTAAGGAGATGGCTTTCTTCATTTTCGAGTGTGGCAATCGAAGCCGAGAGATTCTGAACGGAATCCAGTTTCTGACGGAGTAATTCCAAGGTATTCAGCAATTGTGATGTATTCTGAGCACCATGTTTTTTCAGCAACTTATATCCGGCAGCAATGCGGTCATTTACAATGGCAATCCGCTCCGCATCAAAAACTACTTTCTGTTCAATATCTTCAAGCTCAGCGGCGATATCGTCCAATTCAATCACAGAAACGGATAAACGCTCACTTAATTTTTCGATATCGGGATGAAACGAGTCCATTTGCTTCAGCTTACTCAACTGAGATTTCAGTTGCTGCACCAATGGCTGATCATCTTCTTTTAAAGAATGATATATACCTGTCAGTTGCTGCTTGATGTTTTCAGCATTGTTTAAAATTTTCAACTCCACCTCCAGATCCTCAAGCTCATTCTCCTTCAAACCCAGCTCCTCCAGCTCATTGAAAAGAAATTGATTGTACTCAGCCTCTTTTTCAGCATCCGCTTGTTGCTTTTTATTTTGCTCAAGTTGTTTTCGAACAGCCGCATATTGTGCATACTGCATTTGCAGTTCTTTTACATCATCTAGATTGGATGCATATGCATCCAGTATTTCCCTTTGAAATGATTCCGTATTGATGTCTAGCGTGTCGAACTGCTGATGCAGATCAACCAGGTAAATACTCAGCGCTTTTACCTGCGACAGGGTGACCGGCGTATCATTTATAAAGCTTCTCGACTTGCCGTTGGCAGCCATTTCTCTTCTGATGCAAAGCGTGTCATCTTCATCAAGCTCATTTTCCTGTAAAAACTGTCTGACGCGGAGATTTTTTTGGATGTCAAAAACACCTTCAACAAAACATTTTTTGTCCGACTGATGCAAAACACTGCTGTCTGCTCGCTGTCCGAGAATGAGATTGAGTGCACCCATCAGGATGCTCTTACCAGCACCGGTTTCGCCGGTAATAATGTTCAATCCTTTTGAAAATTTGATTTCAAGACGGTCAATGATGGCGTAGTTCTGAATGTGTAAATGCTGAAGCATATCTTATGGCAAATTAATGAAAAGTACTTTCCCGCCAAGAAGAAAAAAAACATTATGTAAAAAGAAATATGCCCCGGCCAAATATTCAATACACAACGAGCCCCGGCAAAGCCGGGGCTCGTTGTGTATCTATACCCATTGATTACTTCACATCAACGGAATCATTCAAATCTGAATCTACCAATATGCGACCACAGTTTTCACAAACAGTGATTTTTTTGCGCAACTTGATCTCACTTTGTTTTTGAGGAGGTATCGCATGGAAACAACCTCCACAACTGTCTCTTTCGACCGGAACAACAGCCAATCCATTACGGTAATTCTTGCGTATTCTGTCATAACTGGTCAGCAAACGCTCATCCACGTGGCTTCTTGCATCCTGCGCGCCCTTATTGTAGTGCTTTTCTTCTTTTTCCGTTTCGGCTATGATTTTTTCCAACTCTCCTTTTTTGCCGGCCAGGTTGGACTCTTTAGTTGCAACTGCTTTTTTCGCCAGATCCAATTGCTTTACTTTTTCAGCAATCTCTTCTGTGGCATCTTTGATGTGTTTTTCACAAAGCTTTTCTTCCAGTTGCTGCATCTCAATCTCCTTGTTGATGGCCTCAAACTCACGGTTGTTCTTTACGTTATCACTTTGTTTTTCGTATTTTTTGATCAAAGCCTGAGCTTCTTGAATACCGGCTTTCTTTTGTTCAATGAACTCCTGAATACCATTGATCTCTTCTTCGATTCGGGTTTGACGTGCATGCAGACCCTCAATCTCGTCCTCAAGATCTTTCACCTCGATGGGCAATTCACCTTTCAGAATTTGAATCTCATCTAATTTTAAATCAACTTTTTGAAGTCTTACCAATGAAGTTAGTTTTTCTTCAACTGAAAAATCTTTAACTGAAGCCATAATGTTTTGATTTGTTTTTTCGTCAGCTGACCATTATCCTAAAAAAATGTGAACAGGATTGGTACAAACGCCGGTTTTAAGGACGGCAAAGTTAGGGAAATTTTGCCTTAAAACATCAGCCAGGAGGTCTATGGTATATTGCTCACTTTCAAAATGACCAATATCAGCCAGCACAATACGATTTTCCGCATCAAAAAATTCGTGATATTTTATATCGGCACTGATATATATATCCGCTCCCGCCGCAATGGCAGCACCGGTAAGAAAACTGCCCGCCCCCCCGCAAAGAGCCACTTTTTGTATGGACTTCCCCAATAACGAGGTATGACGTATGGCTTTTACTTTAAATTTATTTGAAATTTGTTTTAAAAACTCCAACTCAGAAACAGGTTCCTGCAATTCGCCAATCATCCCACTTCCTGTAATC
>VERM01000166.1 GCA_018882645.1 Ferruginibacter sp. | reverse complement strand
GTAAACTATATCTCCAAAACTGAATGGTATAATTCCAAATGCTGTGCGAATGACCAACGATGAGTAATAGTAAAATCGATTAGAGTAAAAACGTTCAACCCAATAACGATTATAGCTGAAAAAATGGATTAGAAGGCAAAAAATGAAAAGGAGTATCGGAAAAACAGAGTTCCAGGAGATTTTTATTTTGCGCATTTACAGTAAAAATACCACCGAAATCAACAATGTAAGTCTCAAATGATAAATTATAATGATAAACGAATGAAAGATTCATCAAATCTCATAAAATTGACTTACCTTTGTCGACCTTTAAACTGAGCGAAATGGGTAAAATGAGGGCATATGAAATTGCTTTTGTTGGATTGAAGCCCGGAATACATCAGTTTAATTATGAATTAGACGACAAGTTCTTTACAGAAAAAGGGGCAAAAGATTTTTCCAACACTAAAGCAAATGTGAAGTTGCTGTTGGACAAACATCAGGGCTTCATGTTGCTGACTTTTGAGGTTGGTGGAACCGCAGATGTTGTTTGCGACAGATGTGGCAATCCTCTTAAAATCAATCTTTGGGACGAATTCAAAGTCGTTGTCAAGCTGGTCGAGAATCCGGATGAAATGAATAATCAGGAGGAAGATCCGGATGTCTTTTACATCTCCAGGAATGAAAGCCATCTCGACGTTAGCGATTGGCTATACGAGTTTGTAATATTAAGTATTCCCATGCAAAGCATGTGCAGTGAAGAAGAAAAAGGAGGATCGCAATGCAACAAAGAAGTGCTCAACAAGTTAAATGAAATGAAAGAAAGGCACAGTGAACAACAAACCAATCCGCTATGGAAAGGGCTTGATAAATTCAAAAAGAATTAAACCACTTGCTGAATCCAAAAACATAGTTATTCGTAAAATTTAAAAAGAACAGTTATGCCAAATCCAAAGAGGCGTCATTCGCAACAACGCAGTGCAAAAAGAAGAACACATTATAAAGCTACAGAACCTACATTGAGCAAAGACTCTACCACAGGTGAATTGCACGTTCGTCATCGTGCTCATGTAAGCGAAGGAAAATTATACTACAAAGGTAAACTTGTAGCTGAAAAAGCTCCTTTAAAAGCATAATCAAAAAATATAAAATACTGATTCCAAAATCAGGGATTGAATTCACATCAAACCGGATTTTGGAATTTTAATTTTTATTTCTACGATGATTAGAATAGGAATTGATATGATGGGTGGAGACTATGCCCCTTTAGAAGCAATTAAGGGTGTTGCTGCTTTTTTTGAGGGCAATACCAATGATGTCCACTGTGTTCTGATTGGCAACGAACATGTCTTGAAAAATCACTTGCTTGACCACTCAATTCCTGAAATGGCTTATAGTATCGTTCACGCACCTGAAATTATAGAAATGCATGAACATCCCACAAAGGCCCTTAAAGAAAAGCAGCAATCATCCATTGCTATTGGATTTCATTTGCTTGCTTCCGGAAAAATCGACGGTTTCATCAGCGCAGGAAATACAGGGGCAATGATGGTAGGCGCTTTATTCAGCATCAAAGCCATCGAAGGTGTAATCAGACCAACCATCGGTGCATACATTCCCCGTGAGGATGGTTCATTGGGATTGCTATTGGATGTTGGATTGAATGCGGATTGCAAACCTGAAAATATCAATCAGTTTGCAGTACTTGGTTCCTTGTTTGCCAAGCACATTCTAAAAATTGAAAATCCCAGGGTAGGCTTGGTCAATTTAGGCGAAGAAGAAGGCAAAGGAAATCTCCTTGCTCAGGCTGCATACCCTTTGCTGAAAGAAAATCAGCAAATTCAATTTATCGGAAATATTGAAGGTAGAGATATATTGGTCAATAAAGCGGATGTAATGGTATGTGAAGGATTCACTGGAAACGTTGTTTTAAAACTCGCCGAAAGTATTTATGACCTTGTAAAACGCAGAAACATCAAAGACGAACACTTCGAAAGATTCAACTTTGAATCTTACGGTGGCGTTCCTGTTTTGGGCGTTTCCAAACCCGTCATTATCGGACATGGCATATCTCAGGCCACGGCATTTAAAAACATGATCAATATCGCCTGCAGAATGATGGAAACAAATCTCACCGGAAAAATACATGATAGTTTTACTGAAACTATACAACCCTGACACTCCCAACATACATAACTATACTTTGACCCTTTTACTCAAACAAAGCCCCTCATATCAGTATTCTGTTTTTCTGTTTATTTGATGCCATAATTTTTTACGGCCAAATTTGCAAAGAGTTTGTATATTGCTGATGTAATTACAATAGCATACTCAGATAGGTATCTTATTTTTAATTATTGAGCAAATGATTCTTTGTCAAATAATATTATGAAACTAAAACAACTTACATATTTCGTAATTTGTCTGCTGGTTTTCAACTCCCTTGTTGGATGTAAGAATCAATCCATTGTTTATTGTGAACAATCCAACCTAGCATTAACTGTCACCAAAACGGATGTTACTTCTCTGCCAGGCAATGGGGTAATTATCGCCAAAGCCACAGGCGGATCGAGATTTTCCTACTCCATTGAAATTGCATCCAATTCAACCGGAGAATTTAAAGGTCTTCCACCCGGTATTTATACCGTTACTGTAATCAATGATTTAGGATGCACAAAATCTGACGTTGTTAATATAGAAACCAATATTCCCGGCAACCGCTGTACAGAAAATAATATAGTTATTAGTTGTACACCCACGCCCTCAACTCCCTGTTCAGCCCCTACGGGAACAATACTGGTGGGAGCTACCGGATCAACTGACTTCGTTTACAGCATCAATGGTGGCACTTACCAAAGTTCAAATATTTTCAACAGTCTCGCTCCCGGAAATTATATCATAGGCGTAAAAGACATTAACCGTTGTACAAAAATTCAGGAAGTAACCGTACCCGCAACAGACCCCGGAACCAATTTTGCCAACGTTAAAAACATTATTAAAGCAAATTGTTCCAGCTGTCATTTGAATGGGAAAAATTCGGGGGGAATTAATTATGACAATGAATGTAACATCATAACCGGATGGAGCAAGATCAATCAGGCCTGCGTGGTCAGATCTACAATGCCTCCGTCTAATCCTTTACCGGCAAATGCAAAAGAACAGATATCTGCATGGATAAAAGCGGGGCATAGATATTCTGATTAATTAACTCAATAAAACAAAGATGAAAAAAGTAAACGCTTCCTATTGGCTAATCATCCTTTCAATTATTACTTGGGGATTTTCAAGTTGTAAGTATAACAAAGAAGAAATTCTCTATGTCAACACCGGCGACTGCTCTAACCCAAACATACAAGCCGGCCCAAAGTTTTCAGCTGTTCAAACACTAATACAATCTTCCTGCGGTGGAGGGAACTGTCATCTCAACGGTGGAAATGCAGGGGGATATAATTTTGATAACGCTTGCAGAATTGTGAATAGATATAACTCGATCAATGATGCCTGCGTGGTCAGATCTACAATGCCGCAAAGCAACCCCTTCAATTCTACTCAAAAAAAGACCATCACTGACTGGATAAGTGCCGGACATAAATACACTGATTAGATGTTGAAATCATCGTAAGGGGTATCCTGGATATGAAAATACTTCACCGTTTTTGCACATTGAATTCCTAATAACTCAAGATATTCAACCTGGACCAGGCCAGCATGAGGATGGTGCTCAATCTAACGAATCAAAAAATTCATCCCATTTAACATTTGTATGGGTTCATAGCATGACGCTTAAAATTTCTCCATGGGAAGTACCTGACAGAAAAAATCTCTTCTCCCGTCTCCTGGGTTACTACCATCAGGTAATAGTCGTAAGAAAATTCTCCGAAAATTTGAGCGCACAAATTACACCTGCTCTTGTTCATTTGAATCTGGCGCAAGGCATCAAGACTCTAGTGGAGTTAAAACTTTTTTATAAACCAAAAAAAAAATTACCTTCATTACTGGATTAATGTCAAAAATTCTTTTTTATGAAAAAAGCACACATTATTTCATATATCTCCATTTTTTCATTTTTTGTTCTTTGTAATTTTACAATTGATTTAAAAAATAGTGGAAATTGTCCTATTGGGAGAACTGGAGCACCCAGTTTCAGTAGCGGAAGCGTAAGTCGTTGTACAGGCTGTCATGGAGATTTTAGTGCAAATCCTACCGGTGGTTCCGTAACGGTAAGTGGCCTACCGGACGCAGCTTATACGCCTAGTCAATCTTATCCTTTTAGCCTGACTGTAACCCACACTACATCAGACAGAAAAATTTGGGGCTTCGCCATAAAGGCTGTCAGTACGGTAGATCGTTCTGTAGTGGGAACCTGGACAACCACAAATACGAATGCATCTATTAAAAGCACAGGAAATAATATTGAACTAAGCCACACAAACGCACCAAC
>VERM01000165.1 GCA_018882645.1 Ferruginibacter sp. | reverse complement strand
GTATATGGGCAGTCAATGGAAATGTGCATGAGGTACTTCCAGCTCTATTACATTGATTCGGCATCTGTTGCAATAAAAGGACTTTTCAATTGCTTTTGCAATAGGCTTTGCAAAAAGCAGCATTTTCTCAAGATAGTTTTCGGGCAAGTCGAATAGCTTATCCGTCTCTATTTTAGGAACTACCAAAACATGCCCTTTAACCAAAGGAAAAATATCAAGGAAGGAATAAAAATAATCATCCTGCAAAATGAGGTAGGATGGAATTTCTCCTTTTATGATTTTGGTAAAAATAGACATGGTTACACAATTAAACGTAAATATTCTCAATTTTAAATTTGAGAATGCCTGCAGGAACAGAGACCTCAGCTATGTCTCCAACCACCTTTCCCAAAAGGCCTTTACCAATAGGAGAAGTAACTGATATCTTACCGTCTTTCAAGTTGGCTTCTTTTTCAGATACAATCTGATACGTCATTGTTTTTTTTGTGCCCATATTGGTAACCGTTACTTTTGTCAGAATACTTACCCTGCTGGTATCGATAGTTGTTTCATCAAGTATTCTTGCAGTGGCAATAACGCCCTCCAGATATTTAATTTTAGCTTCCAACAGACCCTGGGCCTCCTTTGCAGCATCATATTCCGCATTTTCTTTCAAATCCCCTTTTTCTCTTGCTTCGGCAATTGCCTTGCTTGCCGCAGGCCTTTCCACAGCTTTAAGATGATGCAACTCCTGCTGCATTTTTTCAAAAGTCTCCTGTGTAACGTAATTTGTTTCTGCCATGATTCATTTCATTTTCCATAAAAAAATACAACGCTTCGGAATAGCCAAAGCGTTGCTGTTGCACAAATGTACAAAAAAACGATTTTATAAATCAGCAATTCCCAATTTTTCAAGGAGAATGGCAGACATTTTATAAAAAGATTCAAAAGAATATCCGCCAACATGAGGTGTCACAAGCACATTCGGCTGTTCGGTCAGAAAATCAAACATCTCTTTTTCTGCAGTGTTGTATGAATCCAGTTGTTCATTTTCAAGAACATCGAGAGCCGCGCCACTTATTTGATCAGACTTCAACGCTTCAATTAAGGCAGTGGTCTTGATAATCTTGCCCCTGGAAGTATTGATCAATATGGGCTTTCGGGTCAATTTTTTAAAAAATGATTCATCACCAAAATACTTTGTTTCCTCATTGTATGGAAGATGAAAACTGATTATGTCTGCGGTTGTCAATATTTCATCAAGACTGGCCTCTTTGACAATCTGATCGCCATAACCGGATTTGTATTTATCCAATGCAAGAACCTTTACATCAAAAGATGAAAGCAATCGGGCAAATTCAGAACCTGTATTTCCAAAGCCTATTATACCCACCACCTTTCCTCCTAATTCAGTTCCCCTGTTTTCATTTCGCAGCCACTTTCCGGATCTGACTTCGTCTGCACTTTTACGGATGTTGTGCATCAGGCTTAAAAGCATCCCCAATGCTTGTTCTGCAACCGCTCTCCTATTTCCTTCCGGACTACTGATGCATTGAATATTTCTCGCTTTGGCAAAAGCTACGTCAATGATTTCCATCCCACTACCCAGTCGGCCAATCCATTCCAAACGAACAGCTTTTGCAATCATTTTCTGATCGATTCGTCTGGTAGCCACAACCAAGCCTGTGGCTCCCTCAATCAATGAATACAATTCCTCATTATCAATATCCGGCACATAGAGGTACCGCATTGAGTGCTTCTCAAAAGTTTCTATCATTACCGGGTGTACCGGCGCCGTAATAATAATCATATATCCAAAGCAGCAATCATGCTGATTTCAACATTCACATTTTTGGGAAGCCCTTTGACTGCAACCGTTTCTCTTGCAGGATATTCACCGGTAAAATATTGACCATATACTTCATTTACCTCTGCAAAATAATCCATACTAGTGAGGAAAATCGTTGTCTTGATTACATTGTTAAAATCAGCCCCGGCCTCTTTTAAAATAGCGGAAAGATTTTTCATGACCTGACGTGTCTCGGCCTGAATGTTTTCATTTACCAGTTCATGAGTCTCAGGTATCAAAGGAATTTGACCCGAAATAAACAATAAATTACCTGTGCTTACTGCCTGATTGTAAGGGCCAATCGGAGCAGGAGCCTCTTGACTGTTGATGATCTTCTTTATGCCCATTATTGAAATTTTTTGCAAACTTAAATATTAGTTTATTGAGCTGCCTTTTTTCTTTAACTTTATTTGTTTAAATGAGCCTTATACTCAATATAGACACCTCCACTGAAAATGCTTTTGTTTGCATTGCAGAAAACGGACTCCCTATTTCAACGATTAGAAACAATATTCAAAAAGAGCATGCCTCTTTTACACATACGGCCATCCAAGAATTATTTGCGAAATTAAAAATTAATATGAAGCAAATCGATGCCGTCGCTGTTGCTTCCGGCCCGGGCTCTTACACCGGACTTAGGGTTGGGATGGCTACTGCAAAAGGAATCTGTTACGCTTTAGGAAAACCCTTCATTGCCATTGGTTCACTCGATCTGATGGCCACTGAGGCAATAAACAATTCCCAACTGAGCAAATCAGATAATGTTTTGTTTTGTCCAATGATAGATGCAAGAAGAATGGAGGTTTATACAGCTTTATTTGACAGGAACTTAAAATTGATACACCCCCCGGGAGCAATAGTACTATCAAGTGATTTTCTGGAATATCTATTAAATTTAAATGAAATATATTTTATTGGAAATGGTATTGATAAATTTAAAAGGTTAAACAAACATAAAAATGCTTTTTTTATCGACGAAAAAAATTACGATGTTTCTATGTCAAAACGATCGTATGAGGAATTTCTCCTCAGTTCATTTACTGACATTACTCATAGTGAGCCAATATACGTGAAAGGTAATCAATGATATACACTAAAAACGATCTTCATAAATTAATAACTGCATTGCCTGTATTTTTATTAATGTTTTTTATTTAAAATCTTCTGTATATTTGTATTAGATTTAAATAATAACATTTTAAAAATTAAACTTTTTAACCTATGAGTGTTACTAATCAAACTGAAGAATCGAATGTAGCGATATTCAGTAATAATTCAGACACCGTAAAAGTGAATTATTACAATTTAAAAAAAGCTGCACTTGTCTTGAGATCAATGAACCATAAGCTTCGTCAACAAATATTGGCATTAATTGAAACGGAGAAAAAAATAACAGTTACCGAAATTTATGTTCGCATGCGTTTGGAACAATCAGTGGCTTCGCAACATCTTGCAATTCTCAGAAGGTCAGGGATTGTATCTACACAGAGAGATGGGAAATTTATTTATTATACAATAAACTATACGAGAATTGCTGAAATCAATAAGTTTGTTCAGGATTTGATTGATTAATTCAAAAAATGTTTTCATTTAAAAAGGCTTTCGGAAATTCTGAAAGCTTTTTTTATTGGAGTTTGAAGTCAGGGGGATTGGAGTCTATCCATCTATTTGTAAATTTTTCATTGTACTCTGATTTCCATCTGCGATGACTCCATAGATAATTATCAGGATGTGCTTTAATCGTTTCCTCGAGAAAATCCCTGTACTTTAAGGTAATTTCACCTTCCTTGCAACTGGAAGCGTCTTCACAATATACAATAGAGTCGTAATGGTAATACCCTCTCTTACGCTTCATCAAACGAATAAAAACAACAGCAGTATTATTTTTGACAGCACCTTTATCCGGTCCTGTGACAAAAGGGGTGGGCCTGTTGAAAAAATGAAGCCAGTAAGCATGGGGCGGTACTCCGGGATTCTGATCTGCAGCAAGTCCGATAGAGTATTGCTTATTCATCAATTGGTGCATCTTCTGTCTGAATTCTTGGGCTGCAACCAAAATGGTTCCCGGCCTGGATCTGAGTTTATAAAAAATTTTATCAACTGCTCTATTTTTTAATCTCATGTAAATACCAATAAAAGGTATTGGCATCTTCATGGCTACAATCCAGTTGCCATACTCCCAGTTGAATTGATGACCGCAGTGAAATTGTATATTTTTACCTTTTTCCGCCAGTTGTATCACCGCATCCATATTCGCAGTGGCCCTTTTTAAAAAGTTTTTTTCCGAAATGCTTATGAGTTTTATCGACTCAATAAAAGTATCCGTAAGATTTTTATAAAACTTTTTCGCAATAACAATTTTTTCCTGAACCGTTTTTTCAGGAAATGCGATATCCAGATTCGACATGACCACCTTTTTTCGATAACCGACTATATGATAGATGATGATATACGCCAAATCACTTATTCTATATAATATAAAAAAAGGAAGAAGAGAAACGATATAAAGAAATGGATATAAAAAATAGTACATTGAGAATGAAGTATTACTCAGGTTAAATTAGGATATTTTATTTAGATACATTACAAAAC